>JAHEXZ010000047.1:0-20525 GCA_023251835.1 Bacteroidota bacterium
ACTACCAAACTTGAACAGGGGCTATGAGCACCATTAAAAAAGACGGCTTTTGTAAACACTGCTTTACGGTACGCAAGTTACTTCATAGGATTGAGAGCGCCAGCTGTTATAAACTTGAAAAAAAAGAACCAAAAATTCAAGAACAAACGATTCCTCCCCACAACCAACACTGCATCGCGTTTGTTCAAGCCTCACGCGCGGTTTCATAAATTTATTTTTCGCAAAAAATTTTATTAAACGTAAAACGAAATTTTACATCATACTTTTTCAGTAAGCCCTATTTATTTATATCGAAAATTGACTTTTGATACAGCCTCTTTTTGTTTGAAATAGTTTACTTTTTCTGTTTTACATCAATACTTACATCCACATCAACATCTTCCTGTTTAGGTATCAATTCTCCTATTTTGCTATCATTTAAAGCAGGAATAAGCATAGGTGCAATCTTACCAATAGGTTTGTACAACAGGGCTTCTTCTTTAGCTTTTATAGAAACTACCGGATAACTTTTTTCAACAGCATCCACAATAAAAATAAGAACACTTAATATCAATGCAAATTTTAATGAACCCAATACCGCACCACCAGCCTTATTGAAGGCACTCAAAGCCATTCCATCAACTGATTTCTGTACCAGCTTGGCAATAAAGTAAACGATAATTACAATGAGCAGAAATATAAAGGCAAAAGAAACAATGGGCAGATATTCCGACTGCCAATTCAGCCATCCGCTGATCTTAGATGCACAGAGTTCTGAAAAATGGATTCCTCCCCACACACCAAGACCAAAAGCTACCAGCGAAGCCGCTTCAATAATAAGACCTTTTGTGAAACCTTTGTAAAGTCCCCAAACCAAAGGGATGCATAGTATAATATCAATGTAATTCATTCAAGTGCTTATACAATGCAAGTATAAAGCATTCTTGCATGCGTAATTACTCTTAAAATTAAAAATTATTAAAAATTAAATGTTCATTGCTGAAAAGAATCAACGTTGAACAGTGGAATAATGGTGGATATAAGCAAGTTCGAACAGTTTTTTTATGTTTGTTGTATTAGAGAAGTTTTGTGAGAGCGAGGCTTCACGTTCCTTTGCTTGTGAAGATTCAAAAGATACTTCAAATAAACGGCTGATTTCTTTTGCCATTTCTTTAGCACTATCTTTTACTGAACATAAGTGTTCTAAGCCGGTATTGGCAATCATTGGCGAATTTACAATACAATGCCTTCCTGTAAATAATGCCGCAAGCAGCTTTAATTTTATTCCCGTTGCCTGAAAAGTGGGTAAAACATTTATTTGTGCTTCTTTAATAAGTTCATCAATTTTTTCTGTACTTATATTACCTTTTAGTTGTATATGCGGATGGTTTGCAATGGCTGCAATCAATTCAGAAGAAGGTTTACGACCAGCAATGATAAGTGGAATTTTGATTTTGGAAAATACCTCATTTACAAGATAAAGCGCAGCTTCATTGTTTTCTCCTACTTCTAAATTACCATGATATAAACAAAAATTGCCCCTTCCTTCTTTTATAGCTACTTTTTCATTGGGATGAAATGCAGTAATGTGATGCACGTTATTATAACGCAGTGACAATTCTTTGGCATCGGCAGAAGAAATAGCTACAACATGGCTGGCATTATTAAGAACTTTTTCAAAACGTTCTAATTTCTTTGCTTCCATACGGAAATAGAGTTTTTTAAAAATTCTCTTTTCTACTTTTTCAAGATTTTTGTAATAATCGTGTTCGATATTATGTGTTCGAACAATTTTTAAACGTTTTTTTAAACGCTCATCACTTAAATGATAACAAGAATGTAAACCTTCAAATAAAATAGGATATTTATCGTGCAGTAAATTCTGAACCAGCTTTTCCGAAGAACGTGTAACTACCACAAATGGCAATGAATTAAATAACTGTTGTTTACCCATTTTACGTTTATAGTAATACACTTTTTCACAAATATTTTCAAGACTTTTTGCTTTCGTCCTTCCATATTCATAACAATGGAGATGTATTTTTACACCTTTTTTCTTTAAGGCTTTTAATTTATAATAAACATCAATTACACCGCCATAGTTGGCAGGATAAGGCACGTCAAATGATACGATATGTAAATGTTTAGACTTCAAGATTTATCTGATTTAGACAATATCAGACTGATAATCTGGTATCGAATTACAAAAACTGTTTGTATACAGCAATGAGTTGTTGTTCTTCGTTTTCCCAGTTCAGCTCTGCAGCTGCAATTTTAGTGTTTTTTTTCCACATTTGAAGGGTTTCCGCATCCTTTAAGATCGTGTTTATTTTGTCAGCAATATGCTTGGGGTCGTGGTTTTCAATACAATCACCAATCTGGTATTGCATAATGATATTTTTAATTTCTACAAGATTGGATGAAAGTACCGGAACCCCTGCATGGATGTAATCAAATAATTTATTGGGCAGGCTATAGCGGTAATTGATATTAGTATCTTTATCAAGGGTTAAGCCCAGATCTGCATGATATGTATACTGCTTTAATTTTTCCAGCGGTACTTTTCCTATAAATCTTACTCTATCCATTAAATGTAAAGCTGTTACTATTTGTTTTAGTTTACCTATTACATCTCCACTGCCAATTATCAGTAAAATAGTATCGCTTACGTATTGCATTGCTTCCACAGCTTCCTCAGCGCCACGGTCTATATTAATCCCTGCGCCTTGCAACACGATAACTTTTTTACTTTTAGGAAAATCCAAATAATGTCTGTGGAAAGGCTCTATTTTGGGCTGATTACAAAAAGGGACATTTCGTACAACTTTAACGGGTATGCCATATTCGTTTGTGTAAATTTTAGCAATTGAGTCGTTTACAGTAAATACGTGTTTTAGCTTGGGAAATATCCACCTTTCAATGCGCTTCCATATTTTTCTCTTAAAAGTGCGTAATTGAAGCTCAGGTACTTCACAAAAAAGTTCATGGGTGTCATACACCAGGTTACTCTGTTTTATTATAGAAATGAGATAGTTAGGCAGCAAAGTATCTAAGTCGTTGGAAATCAATATATCAGACTTGTGAAACAGAAGGAATAGAAACAATCGTATCTGATATTCGGCATAAAAAAAAGGTCCTTTTTCAAACAACAGAAACATTCGCCTTGTAGAGTAATCACGGGTTGTGAGCGGAAGGCTTGCCCTTTGTTTTCGCCCCACCAGTATTACATCATATCCCAATTTGTATAGTGTAACACAGGTTCTGTGTACACGTTGGTCGGTGCTTAAATCATTGATTACAGATACAATTACTTTTTTCATGAGTCCTCAACGCTGCTATAAGCAATAAATTATTGATACGAAGATAACTTAAATATACTGAAAGTAGTTGAGTTTGCGAAACGTACTTTCAGTTATGCCGCAGGAGCCATGCCTATAATTTTCGAAAATCTAATTAATTGCGGTATAATTTTAAACTGTTTTTAAAGAGCTATAAAAGATAGCAGGCATAAACGATAGCACTCTCTTTTTTTCGTTTCTTTGCAAAAAAAAATTAATAATGAATATTTTAATTCTTGGTTCTGGTGGGCGTGAACATGCTTTTGCCTGGAAACTATCACAAAGTAAAAAGTTGAATAAATTATTCATTGCTCCGGGTAACGCGGGCACCTCCGGTTGCGGTACAAATGTTCCGATAGCAGTCACAGACTTTGAAGCAATAAAAAAGTTTGTAATTGACAATACTATTAATATGGTTGTTGTTGGGCCAGAGGACCCTTTGGTAAAGGGTATTCACGATTATTTTCTGGCAGATGAGCAGTTAAGAAATATCTCAGTAATTGGCCCTGAAAAAGAAGGTGCACAATTAGAAGGGAGTAAAGATTTTTCAAAACAGTTTATGATGCGTCATGGGATACCTACTGCACGCTATGAAACATTTACAAAAGATACATTAAATAAAGGTCTGAAATTTTTAGAAACGCTTCAACCTCCGTATGTATTGAAAGCCGATGGCCTGGCAGCTGGTAAAGGTGTTGTTATTCCTAATACGCTTGAAGAAGCCCAAAAAGAACTAAATGAAATGCTTGCCAATGCTAAGTTTGGCAATGCCTCTGCAAAGGTAGTGATTGAAGAGTTTTTAAAAGGCATTGAGCTATCGGTATTTGTGCTTACTGATGGAAATTCCTATAAAATATTACCTGCTGCTAAGGATTACAAACGCATAGGAGAGGGCGATACAGGTCTAAATACAGGTGGTATGGGTGCTGTTTCGCCTGTGCCGTTTGCTGATGCTGCCTTTATTAAAAAAGTAGAGGAACGTATCATTATCCCAACAATTAACGGTTTAAAGCAGGAAGGAATTATCTATAAAGGCTTTATTTTTATTGGTTTAATGAATGTAAATGGAAATCCTTATGTTATTGAATATAACGTTAGAATGGGCGATCCGGAAACAGAAGTGGTTATTCCCCGCATTAAATCCGATTTGCTGGATTTGTTTGAAGGTGTCGCAAATGGCAATTTGAATGAAAAGAGCTTTGAACTAGATGACCGTTTTGCTACAACCGTAATGTTGGTGGCAGGTGGATACCCTGAAGAGTATAAAAAAGGAGATATAATAACGGGTCTGGAAACAGTTAAAGACAGTATCGTATTCCACGCAGGTACAGCCCAACTCCCAACACCCAACTCCCAACCCCAAATTGCTACCAACGGTGGACGAGTAATTGCTATCACCTCTTATGGCAATACAATGGAAGAAGCATTGAGAAAATCATTTACAAATGCAGAAATTATCCAATATCAGGGAAAATATTATAGAGGAGATATTGGAAAGGATTTAAAAAGCTATTTTAGCTTGTCTTAATCTCCCAGAATTTGTGAATCTGTGGCTAATATAAATCGACTTGCCAACTTGTCAGTCAATTTGTCAGTGGCATGGCATTTGACATTCACCGCGTCAAAAATTAATGCTTGCTTAACCTTAAAAATAAAATAAAAATGCAAACTGGAAAAATTAACGTTCAAACCGAAAACATTTTCCCCATCATTAAAAAATTTCTTTACAGCGACCATGAAATATTTTTACGCGAATTGGTTTCTAATGCTGTAGATGCAACTCAAAAACTAAAAACCCTTTCATCAATTGGTGAAGCCAAAGGCGATTTAGGCAATCTAAAGATAGAGGTAGTTATTGACAAAGATGCCAAAACACTTACTATTAAAGATCATGGCATTGGTATGACAGCCGAAGAGATTGAAAAGTATATTACCCAAATTGCATTTAGTGGTGCAGAGGAATTTGTGAATAAATACAAAGATAAAGCTGCTGAAGCAAACGCCATCATCGGTCATTTTGGTTTAGGTTTTTATTCTGCTTTTATGGTAGCTAAAAAAGTAGAAATAACTTCTTTATCTTATAAAGAAGGCGCTCAGGCAGTAAATTGGGAGTGTGATGGCAGCCCGGATTATAAAATAGAAGAAACTAAAAAAGCAGAAAGAGGAACTAACATTATATTACATATTGCCGATGATTCGGAAGAGTTTTTGGAGCAATACCGCATTCAGGAATTACTTACCAAATACTGCAAATTTTTACCCGTTGAAATAAAATTCGGCACTAAAAAAGAAACGCACAAAGAAGGTGATAAAGATGTAGAAACGGAAGTTGACAACATCGTAAATAATTCAGCTCCAGCCTGGACAAAGAAACCGACAGATCTGAAAGATGAGGATTACAAAAGTTTCTACCGTGAGCTGTACCCGATGACTTTTGAAGATCCTTTGTTCCACATTCACCTGAACGTTGATTACCCATTTAACCTTACAGGTATCCTGTATTTCCCGAGAATCAAAAAATCATTTGAAGTACAGAAAGATAAAATCCAGCTGTACAGTAACCAGGTGTTTGTAACGGATTCTGTAGAAAACATTGTACCGGATTTTCTTACGCTATTGCGCGGTGTGATTGATTCACCGGATATCCCGCTAAACGTGAGCCGTAGCTATTTACAAAGTGATGCAAGTGTGAAAAAAATATCAGGGCATATCACTAAAAAGGTGGCGGATAAGCTGGAAGATCTGTTTAAAAAAGACCGTGCTGATTTTGAAAGCAAATGGGAAGACATTAAAATATTTGTCCAATATGGAATGCTTTCAGAGGAAAAATTTTATGAAAAAGCGCAGAAATTTGCACTGCTGAAAAATGTTGACAATAAGTATTTTACATTAGAAGAGTATGCTTCAAAAGTAAAACCAACACAAACCAATAAAGATAATCGTGTAATTTACTTATACACTACTAACACGGAAGAACAACATAGCTTTATTGAATCAGCAAAAGAGCGGGGTTATGATATATTGGTGCTCGATAGTCCTATTGATGCACATTATATTAATCACCTGGAATCTAAATTAACAGATACTTCTTTTGTTCGTGTTGACTCTGATACTGTTGATAAATTAATAGCCAAAGAGGAAACGCAACCTTCAAAACTTTCAGAAGAAGAGAAAAAACAATTGCAGCCAATTGTAGAAGAAATTGTTCCAAAGGAAAAGTTTAGCGTGGTATTTGAAAGTCTGAGCGAAAAAGATGCGCCAATGCTTATTACAAAACCAGAATTTATGCGAAGGATGAAGGATATGAGTGCTTTGGGCGGTGGTATGGCTTTTTATGGTTCTATGCCGGATATGCATAATTTAGTGGTAAATACAAACCACCCACTGATTAGTAAAATATTAAATGAAAAAAACGCAGATAAACAAAAGCAGTTGACAAAACAGGCTGCTGATTTGGCAATGTTATCACAAGGTTTATTAAAAGGGGAGGAGTTGACCAAATTTATCAAACGCAGTGTAGAACTTATTGATTAATTTACTGACAAAAAACGTCATGCTGACATAAGAATAATTATGGTCTGTACTTTGTCAACACCCCCTTGTTTTTTATACTAACTAAAACTAAAACAATGAAAAGAGGAACTATTATTTTATTGGTAATTGCCGGTTTATTCTTATTAATCGGTTTTAATGGTTGTGGCTCCTACAACTCTATGGTAACAAAAGAGGAAGGGGTTACAGCACAGTGGCAGCAGGTAGAGGTAGCCTATCAGGCGCGTATGGATAAAACCAAAAATCTGTTTGAAATTGTTCAGGGTGCGGCTGATTTTGAAAAGGAAACATTAAAAGAGGTGATGGAAGCTCGCAGCAAAGCAACAAGCGTTCGAATTGACCCAACTAATCTTACTCCGGAAAAAATGGCTGAGTTTGAAAAAGCTCAAGGAGCTTTTGGAGCTTCACTGGGTCGTTTAATGGCTGTAGCCGAAAACTATCCTCAATTACAGGCTGTGGGCGCATTTCGTGATTTCCAGGCCCAATATGAAGGTATGGAAAATCGTATTGCAACAGAACGCAGACGATTCAATGAAATGGCACAGGATTTTAACACTTATATACGCAGGTTCCCACGTAACATTTGGGCTGGTATTTTCAATTTTGATAAAAAAGCATATTTTGAATCACAGGAAGGCGCTGAAACAGCACCCGATATTAAAAGCATGAGAGAGAAAAAATAGATGAACGCAAAAAAATTCTTTACTGAAGAACAAAAATCAGCTATCCAAAAATCTATAGCTGATGCAGAGTTGAATACATCCGGAGAAATTCGTGTGCATGTTGATAATGATTGTAAAGATGATGTATTGGATAAAGCGGCCAACATTTTTCACCAACTCGGTATGGATGCCACAGAATTGCATAATGGTGTTTTATTTTATCTGGCAGTGAAGGACCAGAAATTTGCAATTTTGGGTGATAAAGGAATAAACGAGAAAGTGCCTTCCGATTTTTGGGATAACATAAAAGATATAATGCTTGTTCATTTTAAAGAAAAAGAATTTACAATAGGATTATGTAAAGGCATTGAAATGGCTGGAGAAAAATTAAAAGTACATTTTCCTTTGCAACCGAATGATGCTAACGAGTTGAGCAACGATATGAGTTTTGGCGGTTGATTTTACTCCTTTTTTTCGCCACAGATTCACAGATTTTTTTATTTATTTCATTTGTAATCTGTGAATCTGTGGCGTATTTTTTATCAGATAAATACAAATTACATGTTAAACAGAATATTTCTCATAGTTGCCATTACTTTATTCTCCGCTTCAGCCGGTATGTCATCGAATATTCCAGGGCGTTCCAGTCCTCCTCGTCTGGTTAATAACCTGTCTGTGGAAATGCCTGATTTTTTATCTGCAGATGAAGAGGCAAGATTGGAAAAAAAATTAGAAGATTTTACCAACGAAACATCCAACCAGATTGTAATTGTTATTGTAGATGATTTAGGTGGAGACGAACCCTGGAATTATGCTACAGAATTAGGTCAGAAATGGGGGGTAGGACAAGGTAAGTTTGATAATGGCATTGTTATCCTCATAAAACCTACCGGTGGTGAAGGGCAACGTAATTTATTTATCGCTGTAGGATATGGTTTGGAAGGCGCAATCCCTGACCTTACTACCAAACAAATACGGGAAAATGAAATGTATCCCTATTTCAAAAAGGGGGAGTATTACACAGCACTTGATAAAGCAACCGATGTGCTCATGGCATTGGCTAAAGGTGAATATAACTCTGATGCTTACGGTGCAAAACATAAAAAAGAAGGCTTGCCATTAGGCATAGTTATTCCAATTATATTATTTATTCTGTTTATAATTTTTAGAGCAAGCAGGCGTGGTGGTGGTGGTGGCTTTACAATGGGAGCTACGGGGTACATGCTTGGTTCAATGATGGGTCGCCATAGCAGAGGGGGAGGCTTTGGAGGCGGTTCTTCAGGTGGTTTTGGAGGTTTTGGTGGTGGTGGCTTTGGCGGTGGCGGATCTGGTGGAAATTGGTGAGGGGAGTGTTATGGATAGGTATACCACTTTTCTATCTCCTCCTGATCTAAATCAATGTAATATACATCATGTTCAACAACACCATTGTTAACTAAATAAATTGCAGGCAGTTCACTTGTTTTTGCCATATAAACAAAATAATTATCTATTTTGTTGCTTCCTCCAACTAGCATACAATGTGGAATATTTTCAGTATGTGTATTCTCAAAAAAGGGATTTAAATTTTCCTCATCACCATTCAATATAAAATAAAATGATATAGCAGGATTACGTTCATGAATAATCCTTATTTTATTGGCAGCAATACGACAATGCGGACAGGTTAAACTCATAAATGCAATAACGTGCTTACCTTGTGAGAGCGTTTTAGGTGGGAGGGTAAGAGTCGCATGATTATACAAGGAATCAAGTTCTAATTTGAAGTTTTCTTCCGGTTTATTCAGATAAGCCTGTGAATAATCAAGCTCTATAGGATTAAGTATAAATGGCATGGGAAAAGCTGAAATCAAAGGCAGAATACGCAGCATCTTCCATTTATCCTTCAGTTCCCAACCTTCATGGTATTTGTATAACATAAAAAAAACACCCAGCATCACCACATTTTTAATCAATGCCTGTAATGGAGTCATCTGTATATAAGAACCGAAACATCCGCAATTGCCTTTATTGCCGGTAAAGAAAATTAGCAGGCCAAGATAAATGCAAAATATCAGGAGTGTTGCAATACCTAATTTATAGGCAACTTTTTTGAGACTGAGATTAAAAAAAAGAAGAATGCCAATAAAAAATTCAAACCCAATTAGAATTCTGGCAATAAAAGGAGCTATTTGCCAGTTGATAAAGCCTAAATCTACAAAAGTATACTCAAATGGCTCTATAGGATATAGTTTGGTATAGCCTGAAAATATAAAGACACTACCTATTGCAGAACATAGAAGAGTATAAGCAACTTTTTTCAGCATAAATTAATTTCATGTTTTAAAAAAAAAGCACCTCCCAAAACATTGAAAGGTGCTTCTTTTTACAAAAGATAGATTATTTTAAGGTGCAAGTCCGGGTTGTTGTATAGGTTTGACCAAAGTATTCATCAGTCATTGTACCATTTAAACAATGCGACATAGCATCTCCTTTTTTGGCTTTGGTATAGGTTGTTACATCTGTCCAGGTACTGCCACCCGGATTGGTAACGTACGTACAGGTACAGGTGTGGTCTTTTTTGCAGGAAGCAAAAGAAAACGCAGAAACAACTGCTAACAGTAAAATTATTTTTTTCATGGTTTTTAAAAATTTTAGATTTTTAAATAAATTTATTTTAATGTGCAGGTTGTTGTTGTTGTTGTTCCGCTGTTCGTTTGAGAATAGCTCAGACAAGCTGCTACAGCATCACCTTTTTTCGCTTTTGTATAAGTTACAACTGTAGTTGATCCTCCTGGGTCAGTTACACAAGTACAAGTACGGTCTTTTTTGCAGGAAGCAAAAGAAAATGCAGAAACAACTGCAATAAATAATAATCCTTTTTTCATTGTTTGAATGGTTTTTTGGTTAATACGGCTGCGAAATTATAAAGAATATTTGAATCTTCAAAAAAATAATTACATCTATTATTAAGTAATATTTTGATATTTAATTAGTTATAATGATAGGGATGCAGTTATTTTATTTTTGGCACTGGAATTTGCCGCTTGAAAATAAAATTTTCCGAAAATAGGCAAGGCTATATGCCTCCAATGCTTTTTATATTCACATCCATTTGGTCACATATTAGTTTCGCAAACTCATGCAGTCGAAGTAAACAACATACAGATAACCAATAATCGCTGACTCTGAACGCTGATCATTAACTCAATAAAAAAAGTACCTTTGTTTCTTTAAAAACGAAAAATATTATGGCAAAAATTCAATTTGGTAAATGGCTGGGAGGTGGCTTGGGGTGGGCTTTGGGAGGACCACTTGGTGGAATTTTAGGATTTGCACTCGGTTCCGCTATTGATGCAGCAAGCGGAACTGTTAATGATAATGTCCGGGCGGATTATACATCGGGCACAACCTCACATGTAGGGGATTTTACCGCCAGTTTGCTTGTGCTATCTGCCGCAGTTATGAAAAGCGATGGCAGGGTAATGCAAAGTGAGCTTGATTATGTAAAAAAGTTTTTAGCTAAGAATTTTGGTGAAACTCATGCACAACAGCAATTGCAATTATTAAAAAATATTCTGGCACAGGATATCCCTTTACATGATGTTTGCAACCAGATTAAGCATTTTATGCCGCACTCAGAAAGGTTACAGATTGTACATTATCTTTTTGGTATCTCAAAGGCTGACAATCATGTTCATGAGGCAGAATTACAAACAATACATACAATTGCCAATTATTTAAATGTTAGTGCCGCTGATTTCGATTCGCTAAAAGCAATGTATTTTCGTGATACATATAGCGATTATAAAATACTGGAAATAGAAGCATCCGCAACTGACGAAGAAGTGAAAAAAGCATACCGCAAAATGGCAATAAAATTTCACCCGGACAAAGTAGCTGTCCTTGGAGATGAGGTGCAGAAAGCTGCTAATGAAAAATTTCAGAAAGTGCAGCAGGCTTATGAAAATATCAGAAAACAACGTGGATTTTCATAAACAGGCTCTAAATTTAAAAAATTATTTAAGATCTGTTTCAATAGAAAAGCTATCAGCTTACCTGGTAATATTTCTATATATGCCGGGTTATTTGTTTGGCTGAATAGCTGGAATTTGGTATTGCATATAAAATGAAAAGCATCTTTTCTATATTATACCATTACTTATTATATTTTAGTCCAAGGAAGAGGGTTAACAGCAAAAGGTGTCAAGCCTGTTTGTAATTTTCAGCAGGAATTTAAATCCCTTTATCTATTTGGTGCATTTTCCCCCATTACTGGCGACCACTTTGAATTGGAAATGCCCTATTGTAATACTGATACCTTTCAACTATTTTTAGAACAATTTTCTGAAATAAATCCAACAGAATTAAAATTATACTGCTTGACAATGGCGCCTTCCATAAGGCAGAACGATTGCTAATACCAGAAAACAGTATCTTACTTTTTATCCCTCCATACTCTCCAGAACTAAATCCGTCAGAAAAAATATGGTGGAAAATGAAACGGGCATTTTCTGGAAAACTTCATAAAACACCTGATAATGTAAGTGAATTTATAGCTATGGAAGTAGATGAGCTATACATTAAACGGGATAACAAAAAATGAAATAAAAAGTATATGTGGTTTTGAGTATTTTTTTTCCTGTGATTATTGGACTAAAACATATTGAGTAATGGTATTATTGGCAAAAAAAGTATTATTGAGTAACTTTGAATAACCGATCTTGTTTAAAATTTAAACAGGTTCATCTAAGATGCTGGTAATATGTTCAGGTATATTTCAAAATTTACTTTATTACTATCCATTTCACTGTCCTTTTCTGTTGCCGGTCAAATAGCAAATCAAACAGGCAATCCGAACCAGGAGAAAAAGAACACTTTAAAATCTATAGAATTAGGTAATATCAAATGTGATTCGGCCCGGGTTCATTTTAAGAATAAAGATATAAAAGGAGCTAATAAGCTGTATGGAGCAGCTATCAAGGACTATAAAAAAGCTGCTAAAGAAAATCCGGAATCCTATATTTCTCATTACCGTATGGGAATAGCACAAACCAGGATAAAAAATTATAAAGCTGCGATAGTGAGTTTTACCAAGGCATTTGAGCTTGATTCTACACGTTGGGAGATAATGCGGGAACGTGGGATTGCCAAAGCAGGTTTAGGAAGACCAGAAGAGGCGTTACAGGATTATAATAAGGCTATAGATATCAATTATGATGATGCTGACAGTTTTTACCAGCGAGGTATGATACAGGAAAGCGGGAAGAAAACACAGCAGGCTCTTGAAGACTATTCGCGTGTTATTGAATTGAAACCTAATTATGAAGACGCATACCTTAGACGAGGAATTATTTACTACAATGTAAAAAAAGATTATATACTGGCACTTAATGATCTTAACAAAGTTTTAGAACTTAATCCTGAAAATGCAGAAGCTTACCTGTGGCGGGGAAAAACAAAATTCAAAGGAGAGGATTACAAAGGTGCCGACATAGATTTAAGCCATTATATTGACATGGAACCTCAAAATATTGAGACCTTGTTAACCCGTGGTGCTTCGCGTATAAATATCAATAATAATTCAGGAGCCATAGAAGATTTTGATGAAGTAATCAAACAAGATCCTACAAATTTTATTGCGTATATGAATAGAGGAACTGCCAAAGGCGGGTTAAAAAAATATAAAGATGCGCTACAGGATTTGGATATGGCCATTAAATTGAAATTTGATTATTCACCAGCCTATATTAACCGTGCAGCAATAAAGTTTGCCTCAGGCGATAAAAAAGGTGCTTGTAAAGATCTTGCAAAGGCAGATGGTTTAAATAATGAAAAGGCTTATTATTTAATACAGCAATATTGCCAGGAAGGGAACAGATAATGGTTGGGAGTTGGGAGTTAATGGTTTGTAGATTTTAAAAATTTATACGCATCGGGCAAATGTTCTATAATATCGGATGCGATCATACTTTCTTCTGAATTTTCATGTGCAGCAAAATCTCCGGCCAGCCCATGTAAATAAACGCCTAAAATGCAGGATTCAAAGGATGTATAGCCTTGTGCTACAAAAGAAGTAATAATTCCGGTTAATGCATCACCACTGCCAGCAGTTGCCATACCAGGATTTCCTGTTGAGTTAAAATATACACTTCCATCAGGGCAAGCAATAGAAGTATGTGCACCTTTTAAAACAGTATAAACACCATATTTAACAGAAAATTCGCGTTGCATTTTTAAACGTTCTGCACTGTTTTCTGCTTTACCTACAATACGTTCAAACTCCTTAGGATGAGGTGTAAAGATGCTATCAGCAGGGAGAAAGGAAAGCCATGTTTTATTTTCGGCAATGCAATTTATGGCATCTGCATCAAGCACAATTGGTATATGAGTATTTTGAATCAATAGTTTTAAAACATTCTGAGTTTGTTTTTCTGTACCGATTCCAGAGCCTATGCCAATAGCCTGATATTTTTCAAGGGGTATTGTGTCAGTAATAAAGCGTTGCTGTGTATCAATATTTACCATTGCTTCAGGGGCAGTAGTTTGCAGTATGTTATAGCCACATTCAGGAATATGAACCGTTAATAAACCAACACCTGCTTTTAAACAAGCCTTTGCAGAAAGCACTGCCGCACCCATCTTTCCGTAGGAACCAGCAATTAGTAACGCATGTCCAAAATTACCTTTATGTGCAACTTTACTTCGTTTTCTCAGAAAGGGAAGCACATCATTTTTAGTAGTGAAATAATTTTTTGTTTGAGTAGTAGTTACAAAAGCATTATGAATACCTATATCCAGAACACTAAACTCGCCAACACATTCGGCAGTTTCAGGGAACATAAAGGATAATTTAGGAAATTGAAATGTGAGTGTAAAATCAGCTTTTACAATAGGATCATCAATGTTATTCAACTCATCGCAATATAATCCGGACGGTACATCAATAGAGATAACCGGTGCATCTTGTATATTGATATAACTAATCACATCAGCAATCAGTCCATCAACAGGCCTGTTTAAACCGGAACCGAGTATGGCATCGATAAAAGCCTCTCTCCTGCCCTCCCCAAAGGGGAGAGAGTTGCTACCCAATTCATTAATCTCAAAAATCTGAACTCTTTTTAAATCGGATAAACGTGTTAAATTAGTTTTAAAATCATCCGATTCTTTTTCTGTATATCTGATGATATATACTTCGAGAAAATAACCTTTTTCAACTAATAATCTTGCTATTGCTAATCCATCACCACCATTGTTTCCTAAACCGCAAATAATTTTAAAAACTGTTTCCTGACCAAATTTTTCTGTTATCCAATTAACACAAGCTAATGCAGCACGTTCCATCAGATCAATTGAAGCAATGGGTTCATGTTCTATTGTATATTTGTCGGCTTCGCGTATTTGTTGAACAGAAAAAATTTTCATCCGTATATAATTTGTTTTTTAGTGGCTATATGGCTTTCACGCCAACTACGCTCTCCGATAAAATCGAAGCCCTGCAATAAACATTTTTTCCCGATAGCTATCCGAAGGTATGCCTAAAGGTATATGACTACTTCATTTTAATAAATTAACAATGTAGTTTATTATTATTATTGAAGTAGTAGCAATAAACGAGTATGTAATGGCAGATGCACCATTTTTAAATTTAAAAAATAAATGTGCCACTGTTAATAACAATGTAAATAAAACAGGCAACAGAGCAGGATATAATTTTAGGCTAATAAAAAAATTTCCTTTCATTAATTCAATGAATGAACGCTGCATTCCACAGCCAGGGCAGTTAATACCGAACATCTGCTTGTAGAAGCAGGGTAACATATGGTTTTCGAGCCAATGTATACTTTGTAACATTTATAGAAAATAAAAAAAGAGGACGAAAAATCTGTCCTCTCTTTATAATTATTTATAGATATTAATGCCCTCTCATTAAACTTTCCCAAGGCATTGCAGTAAGTACCGTTCCTATAAACACAATATATATAATAAGAACGACAAAATATACCGCAGAACAACATGTTCCGATAATAGCACATATTTTTCCTGCTTTCATATTTTTCACGGATGTTTCAGAATAAGCGCCAGGATTCTGCTGATACAAGGTATTTGCTTTTGAAGCCAGTACCAAAGCAATAATACCCAAAATAAGTCCTATAATACCATAACAAAAACAACCAACAATAGAAATAATTCCCAATACCAATACGGCAGTGGCGTTTGGTAGCTGTTGTTGTCCAAACTGTTGACTAAACTGTTGATTTACCTGTTGAGGGTTAGGTGTTCCCTGATTTTGATTTTCCATAATTATGTTTGTTTTTAGGATTATGTCCGAAATATAGGGAGAGTTTATAAAATCTGAAAATATAAATGAAAAGATTCTTCCATCCGATAATGTTTTGCGGCTACCCCTAAGGTGTAATTCTACCCTTGTATAGTCGGGAAGAATAAATTATTTTAACAATTTTCGTTTCTCAACATCTTGCAATATGCTCATTTGCTGAATTGCTATTTTATTGAGTTTAATCAAACGTTCTTTCTGATGCATTTTTTCGTTTATGAATAATGCATTCAGATTTTCCATATTTGAAAGACAAATTAGCTCGTTTATCGTTGCATAATCACGAATGTTGCCTTTCAAGCCTGGATTTTCCTCTCTCCAATGTTTAGGGGTAATTCCAAACAATGCCACGTTTAGAACATCTGCTTCATTGGCATAAATGATTGACGTTTGCGCATGTGATAGCTCCTTTGGAATAAGGTTATGCTTGATGGCATCCGTATGTATATGATAATTAAGTTTTGCCAGTTCTCGCTTGGCAGACCAGCCAAGTTGTTTTTGCTCTTCTTCTTTTAGTCTTTGAAACTCGGTTATTAAATACAATTTAAAAGGAACACTAATTGCAGAACCAAACTCAAAGGCAATATCTTTATGAGCAAATGTGCCACCATACTTTCCCTTTTTTACAATAATTCCAATGGCATTTGTTTTTTCTACCCACTCGGAAATGCTTAGCACAAAATTGGGCAGGCCTGCTTGCATTTTAAAGTGGTCAGATTCCACCACTTTAAATTTAGAGTTGTTTATTTGCTCCCAAGTACTCAGAAATTCAAGTGCGTAACGTGTTCTTATCCAGTTTTTAATAATATCAGCAGCACGGCTTTCGCTTTCTTTTGCGTTCGCCATATCAGTAAGTGATATATAATCTTTGTCATCAACTGATAATACTGTAATTTCGGTGTCTTTTACCTTAATTTTTGCCATAGTTATTATTTTTTAGTACTCGTCTCGCCAACTGTTTATGCTGCAAAATTGGCTCTTTGGCTTTTGCCATGAACAGCTTATGAAGTGGAATTTATCTAAAAAATGACCCTATTTATTCCTACAAGATTAATTGCTTATGAATATTTATTATTTGGGGTATTGTTAATTGTTGCTCATCATTATGAATAAGATATTGAGAGCGTTTAATTATCTCATCATCGCTAAGCTGGTTATTCATACGTTGTTCAATTTGTTGACGAGTGCTTTTATCTCTTTTCATCACGCGCATTATTTTTAATTCTACCGGAGCAACTACGGCAATTACTTTATCAACCGCCCTATAAGCATCGCTTTCAAACAAAATGGCCGCTTCTTTTAGAATGTATTTTGAAGAAGCATATTCTTGTAACCAATTTTCAAAGTGCCTACCAACAGCAGGATGTACTATGGAATTTAATTGTTCTAATTTTTTTTTATCATTAAAAACGAGGGCTGCCAATTTTTTTCTGTCAACCAGTTGAGTGTTATCGAATATTTCTACTCCAAAAAGCTGGGCTATTTGCTCTTTTACTTCAGTATTGGCATCCAAAATTTTTTTTGCTTCATCATCTGCATAATAAACAGGAACTCCGAATAGTTCAAAGACTTTACAAACAGTTGTTTTACCACTTCCAATGCCCCCGGTTATACCAATTTTAAGCATGCTATCAAGGTTTAAGGTTATGGTTTAGGCTATACTTCTCCTATAAACATAGGACTCCTCCGGAGTCCAACAACAATTGGAAATTTACACAGTTTCTTAATTCAACACAACTTTTCTTTTTTGAAAAGCAAAATTTAGAATGTTGTCAATAAAGTCATATGGTTTATAACCATTGATAGCACTCTGGTGGAAAATACAAGTAGCAGGCGTCATTCCGGGCAATGAGTTGACTTCAATAAAGATTATCTCCACACGATTTACATCATAAATGCGTACAAAAGCATCAATACGTGTATATCCCTGAATGTTTAATAATTTAGCAGCAGCACCCAGTGTTTGCTTTACTTTATCAGATATTTGCTGGCGTTCAGTTTCATTTTTGGAATAACGAGCAGGAGTGATATTTTGTCCCTGGCCTGCCAAAAATTTTTCTTCCAGTGATAGCACTTCTCCTTCACTCAATGCTTCCGAGGCTTCAAATACTTCATACACAATATTTCCATGTGCATCATATTTAGTGAGCATTCCACCGGTGACTTCCAGAAAATGTTTTGCATCACGCTTACTTATAAGCTCTTCCACAAGTATTACCTGCTTTTGAGGAAATTCTTCTTTGTCCTTGATATGAAGCAGATGAGCAGCACTGGCATCGAGACTTTCCTGTTTACGGAAAATCAGTTTTGCAAATGCTTCAAACTCTTCAGGGGTTTTAATTTTACGTACAGCCGAAGAACATCCATCATCAACAGGTTTTGCAATGAAAGGATAATGAATTTTTTCTTTAAGTGCAGTTAACACTTCATTATTATCGGTGTTCCACTCATTTATGGTAATCAATAGATGTTCTGCAACCAGAAAACCATTTTGTTTTAAAATTTCATTAGTACGATACTTATCTATTGTAATTTGAGAACTCTCTACTCCTGATCCATTATATGGTAACCCTATCTGTTCCAAGCGAGCCTGAACTGCACCATCTTCACCAGGTCGACCGTGTAATGCAATAAATACACAATCTACCATAGTTGCAAGTTCTTCGTAAGTTAAGCGTTTAGGTTTTGCTAAACTATCTGCATTTGAATATTTATGAGTGATATCGGCTGCTTCAGAAATGATTTGCCCGACTATATCGTGAACTTTATAATTTTCAATTTTATCTTTTATGTCATCGGCATTATCTTTCAGCAATGTGTTTATCGGAATCTGGTATAAGATATGTTCGTCAGCATTACCTGTAAGAAAAACCGGGATAGGCTCATATTTTGAGGAGGATGCCAGCTTTTCATAAATGTTTCTTCCACTTTCCACAGAGATATGCCGTTCAGAAGAATATCCTCCCAAGAGTACAGCTACCTTTATTTTACTGGTTGTAGCAGCTTTATCATCTTTAATTGCTTTATCCAAAGCTGTTAACAGGCTGTCATAAGCCATACTGTTTTTACTGGCATTAATGCGTTGAACAAGAGATGTACGAATAATATAGGTTAAAAACTGTGAAGGATTCAGACCAATTTCGGCAGCCTGATGGAAGAAGAAAGAAGAAGGCATCATACCGGATGTGGTATTGGGATCATTTAAAAATATTTTTCCTTCTTTTGTTATGAATCCATCTATACGGGCATATACATCAAAATTCAACTCATAAAACAGGCGTTCGCACTCTTTGCGTATGGCTTGTATTTGTGCATGAGGTAAATCTATAGGTGTAATTTTGCGTGATAATCCAGGTAAGTATTTTGAGCGGTAATCGAACAGCTCTTTTCCTTTTCTGATTTCTGTTGGCGGTAACGCTAATGCTCCTTCCCCACCCTGAACTACTATACAGGAAAATTCTTTTCCTTCAATGAAGCCTTCAATAAGTACTTTACTTTCTCCATCCAATGATTCTATAACAAGTTCTTCTGTTTGGGTTTCAAAAATTTTGTTTAAATAGTCAATTAAATCTGCGGGATGGTAACAGATTTGAGATAGTTCGGCTGTGCTCACCACTGGTTTAAGATTTGAGATGGTTCGGCTGTACTCAGCACTGGTTTGAGATTTAATATTTACCGGCATGCCAATACCTTCGCGTATATCAGCAAGGGTGCGAATGAAATTTATTTTTTCATCGCTACTCAATTTTTTCCAGTATGCAGCATCTATCCATTTTGTAAAGAAAGCTTTTTCAACAGCTTCCATAAATTTATAATAATCATCTTCATTTAAAATTGTAACTCCAATGGAAGACCCTTGGTTAGCAGGTTTTATGACCATTGGAAAACCAATTTCTTTTTTTGCTTTCTCAAAAGCATTTTTGCAATTGCCTTCTATATAAGCTTTTCGGTCAATTGTAAAGAATGCAGGACTGTTAAATCCGGCATTTACCATTAATTTTTTTTGTATGCTTTTGTCAATACCAATAGCTGAAGGCAAAATTCCGGAACCAGAATAAGGGATTCCCAAATATTCAAACAAACCCTGTATTTTACCATCTTCACCATAAGGGCCATGTAGGCATAAAAATGCAAAATCGAAGTGTTTTTTTAAATCTCCCGGTTCTATTTTACGGCCTATTTTGTTGATTAATTCAAGATGTTGTTCTGATGATAGCTTACCAATCTGTTCAGCATAAATCTGAAACTCGCTTTCTTTATTGGGAATATATTCAGCAGGTGGATAAAAATCGCGTATGCTGCCTTTATAAACGAACTCCCAATCGAGCAAGATAAAATTCCCAAAGCTATCAACAAACACCGGAACTGCCTCAAATAATGATTTATTCAGATTATCGTAAACAGTTCTTCCACCGGCAAATGATATTTCACGCTCTTTAGAAAAACCTCCGAATATGATTCCTATCTTCATATTTAATTATTTTGGAATTTGTGTGAATGCCTAAAAAAGGCGTTCTGAGTGTTATTTCTTACAAATTTAAAACTAAGCAAAAGGGAATTTAGTTTATACTTTTAAAATATTCAACAAGTTTATTAACTGCAATTGCACGGTGGCTGATTTTATTTTTTTCGGTTATATCCATTTCGGCAAAAGACAACCTCACCAGCTGCCCC
>JAHEXZ010000047.1:20625-43533 GCA_023251835.1 Bacteroidota bacterium
CTCTCCTAAGGAAAGGGGATTTAGTACCGGAGCAAAAATGGGATCGTAACCAAAACCTTTGGTACCAAGTTTTTCGGTTAATATTGTTCCATTAACAATTCCTTCAAATTGTATTTCTTTACCATCAATTACAAGTGAAATGATGGTTTTAAAACGGGCGTTTCGGTTTTTAATACCTTTCATTTCATCAAGCACTTTTTTTATATTATCATCTGCATTTTTATTTTCACCAGCATAGCGTGCAGACATAACTCCCGGACGATTGTCAAGTGCTTCAATTTCCAATCCGGTATCATCAGCAAAACAATTTACATGGTAGTTATTATAGACATAAAATGCTTTTTGAGATGCGTTTCCTTCAATGGTGGGTTGTGTTTCTTGTATTTCTTCCGTAAGGCCTATATCAGATAAACTTAATAATTGAATATTTAGCGGAAGAAGCTGTTGGATTTCGATTATTTTATTTTTGTTTGTAGTTGCAAAAACTAATTGTTTTAACATTGAAAAGTGGTTTTGCTTATTTTATTACAAGCCTACCAAAGATAATGAAAGATATACACATTTCAAATTGCCTTCAAATACACATAATCATGTATTTGAATAGAGTTTTAACATTTCACACCCATTATACACACATCATCTATCTGTTCAAATTCTCCTTTCCAATTTTCAAAAACGGTATCAATTGTTCGTTTTTGCTCTTCCATTGTTTTGTCCTGAAGGTTTATCAGCAACTCGCGCATTACAGCTTTTTTAAATTTTTTACCTTCTTCACCTCCAAATTGATCAGCAAATCCATCGGTAAAAATATAAATACAATCATTTTTTTGCAGCTGAATGATGTGGTTTGTAAAAGGCTTTTTTTCTTCATATTTGCCAATGGGTTGTTTATCAGGTCGGGTTTCCATTAATTTTTTATCCCTGATTATCCATAAGGGGTTATTGGCACCAGCCCATTGCAATTGCATTGTTTTTCTGTTCAGGATGCAAAGCGAAATATCCATTCCATCTTTGACATCATCATCGCTTTTTTCAAATTGTTCAATAACAAGTTCACGTGTTTTATTCAATATTTTATCCGGCTCATGTAATTTAAACTCTTTTAATACTCTGTTGAGTGCATTGTTACAAATAACACTTACCATTGCACCAGGTACACCATGTCCGGTACAATCGGCTGCGGCAAATATAACATTGTCTGATTCTTCAACATTTTCCACCCAGTAAAAGTCGCCTGCAACAATATCTTTAGGTTTATAAAGTATAAATGAATCCGGCAAATGCTGTTTTACTATATTGTCAGATGGTAATATTGCCTCCTGGATACGCTTTGCATAAGTGATACTATCTAAAATCTCTTTTTGTTTTTCTTCTACCAGGTTACGTTGTTTTTCTGCTTCATCTTTTTGATGTATTACTTCGGCAGTTCTCTCTATTACAGTTTTCTCCAGTTTTCGTTTACCTTCACGCAGTGATGCGGTTCTCCATCTATACAGGCTATATAGCAGAATGAGAATAGCCAAAACAAATGAGGTACGTGCCCACCATGTTTGTGACCATGGAGGGCGAATGGTGAAAGGGTAATTGTATTCCCTGCTCCAATATCCTTCACTGTTCATTGCTTTTACCTTAAAAATATAAGAACCGTGGGGTAGATTACCATAAGGAGCTTCCGTACGATTTGTCTGAGTACTCCAATTTTCATCAAAACCTTCGAGCTTATATTGGTACTTGATTTTCTTACTTTGCTTCTGAGTTATTCCGATATAATGAAAAGTAAGATAGTTATTATTGTGCGACAAGCTTAAGTTTTCAGGCAAATTATACCAGTTTCCTATTTTATTAAAAGTTATATCTGCAACTTTAACTCCATTGCTTAAAATTAAGGAAGTGTCTTTTTTATTTTCAAAATCTGTCCAGGCAATATTTTCATTAAAAAGTTCAATATTGGTTAATTGAACATTAGGAGGTATTGTATCAGATTCATCTCCTTCCGGATGAAAAGCAGTAAGCCTGTCATTTGCCCCAATCCATATAGTTCCTTTTCCATCCTGATATATTGCCTTAGCATTACACCCAACCCCCAAAAAGCCATCCTGGTAAGAATAGTTTTTAAATAAGACAAGTTGTTCGTTACCTCCATTGGCATAAGTTCTGGCAAGTAATGCCATATAATTGTTTGCTAATTTGCTCAATCCAAAGCGAGTACCAAACCATAAATTTCCTTTTTTATCCTCCAGAATAGATAATACGAAATTATTTAACAGTCCTTCCTTTTCTGTGAAATGAGTAAAATATTTTCCGTCATATTTATAGACTCCACCTCCGGAAGTACCAAACCAAAGGTTTCCATTGGCATCTTTCAATGAGGAAAGAATGAAATTATTACTGAAGCCTTCTTTTTCTGTATAGTGGGTAAATGTTTTTCCGTCAAATTTGTTTATACCTCCACCATAAGTACCCAACCAGATATTTCCATCATTATCCTCAAGCATTGAAAAAATAATGTTATTACTGAGTCCTTCTTTGGTAGTGTAATTTGTGAATGTTCTTCCGTCATATTTACAAACGCCCTCTCCTTCAGTACCAAACCAAAGGTTTCCATTTTTATCCTCCAATATACTTCTGATAATATTACTGGTTAATCCTTCTTTAATAGTATATGTAGCAAGAATAGCTTTTCCACGAGCCGGAGAACTATATTTACACACGCCTCCTCCATTGGTGCCAAACCATAAGTTTCCGCTTTGATCTTTTATTATTGACCATATAGTATTGTGTGGTAATCCCTGATTAGTGGTATAATTAGCAAATGATTCTCCGTCATACCTGCTAATACCACCTCCCTGTGAACCAAACCAAAGCACACTGTTTTTATCTTCCAATATTGAAAAAACAGCGTTACTCGCTAAGCCTTCTTTATTTGTATAATGAATAAAAGACTTTCCATTATATTTACTCAATCCTCCAGAATAAGGGCCAATCCATAGGTTACCAGTTCTATCTTCAAGTATTGAAAAAACAATATTGCTATAGAGCCCTTCATTATCCGTGAAGTGAGTAAATGATTTTCCATCGTATTTATTAAGTCCTCCTCCAAATGTCGCAAACCATACATTTCCATTTTTATCTTCCATAATAGAAGATATATAATTACTACTTAAACCTTCTTTTTTTGTGTAGGTTGTAAAGTATTTTCCATCAAATTTACATACCCCTGCATCATCTGTTCCAAACCAGATATTGCCATTTCTGTCCTGAGAAAGAGTAATAATGCTATTATTTGGTAAGCCCTGTTTGATTGTATAATGGTAAAAAGTTTTACCATTGTATTTAATTAAACCATCTTCTTCTGTTCCAAACCATAGATTTCCAATTTGGTCTTTGAATATAGTTCTAACACGTTTATCAGTAAATCCCTGTTTACCGGAGTATTTTGTAAAAACAGCATTACTATCAGAAAGATTTTTCTCATATTTACTGGCTCCGCCATCACTATTACTAAACCAGAGGTTTCCATTAGCATCTTCGGCAATAGATGCAACCATATCACTCAAGCCACTGTTTTTGTCAAAGTGCGAAAAATATTTTCCATCATATTTAGAAACACCCCCGCCATAAGTTCCAAACCAAAGATTTCCATTTTTATCTTCAAACATAGATAATACGGTATTGTTGCTGAGTCCTTCTGCTTCTGTATAATGGGTAAATATCTGACCATCGTATTTAGTAATTCCACCACCCGCAGTGCCAAGCCAAAGATTTCCAAATTTATCCTGTAACATACAGTTAACGATGCTATGCTTTAACCCTTGCATTTTACCATAGGAGCTGAAGTTTTGGGAATTTTGGTCTCTGGTGTAAGCTTCCTTTGCAGTAACTGTTTCAGGTGTTCCTGCAACAATAGCATTATCAATTGCACGAGTTACTTCGGGCAAAGAAAAAGTATCGGTGCCAGGAGCACTAATTATTGGCACTCCTGCTAAAACAGTTTTTGGTTTGCCTACCGGATGAACATTTGTATTAGTAAATATTATCTGTGGGATACCAGCTTCTTTAGGAACAGGTTTTCCAGCGGCTATAGTTTTAGGGGCAGCCATACTGTCTGCAGGCACTGTGTATCCTTTAGCCTGAACAATTTTAGGAGCATTAACAACAAAACCAACATGCTCTGATTGTTGAGTACATGAAAACAGGAGAAATATACATACGCTTAATGCAACTAATCCTCTTTTCATTTGCAAGCCATTTTTATTTGCAATAATAGTGAATTAATTGTTGCAAGCAAATTACACTGTTGATTTATAAACCCAGCTTTTACTTTTGAACATGAGTCAATACCTTACTTATTTTCAGGAGTATTAATAACATAATCAACTTGCACTCCTATTATGCATATATCATCAACCTGCTCTGTATTTCCTTTCCATTTCTCTATTGTTTGGTCAAGTAATTGTTTTTGCTCCTCCATTGAGCTATGTTGTATATTCAAGAGTAATTCTTTCAATGAAGAAGTCTTAAATTTTTTATTTTTTTCACCACCGAATTGATCAATATATCCATCTGTAAAAATATACATACGATCATTTTTCTGTAAATGTATTGTATGGGTTGTAAAAGGCTTATTTTCCGTATACTTACCAATGGGTTGTTTGTCAGGCTTTATTTCAATAAGTTCCTGATTTCGGATTATCCATAGTGGATTATTAGCTCCAGCCCATTGCAATTGATTGGTTTCAGTATTTAGCATACAGAGAGAAATATCCATTCCATCTTTAACTTCTTCACGACTTTTCTCGAATTGCCCGATTACCAATTCTCTTGATTTATCGAGTAACTTACCGGGCTCTCTCAGCTCAAATTCTCTTAAAGCCCTGTTAAGTGAATTGTTACATACTACACTTACCATTGCTCCAGGAACTCCATGTCCTGTACAATCTGCTGCTGCAAAAAAGAGCAAGTTATCGACCCTTTCAACCCAATAAAAATCTCCGGCTACAATGTCTTTGGGTTTATACAAAATAAATGAGTTGGGCAACCACTCCTGCACTATTTGCTGCGATGGTAATATTGCTTCCTGGATACGCCTGGCATAGGTGATGCTGCTTACTATCTCCTGCTGTTTTTTTTCAATCTCTTCTTTTTGATGAACAACTACAGCCGTTTTTTTTCGCACTTCTTCAGCTAATTCTTTTTTCCGTTTACGCAATGCAGCAGTACGATATTGAAAAAATCCGACAACTGAACCAATACCAAAAAGACATGCAACTGTTCGAAACCACCACGTTTCATACCATGGCGGACGAACGGTAAATGTATACTTAAATTCATTGCTCCAATATCCTTCACCATTTATAGCTTTTACTCTAAATGTATAAGTGCCCTGTGATAAATTGCCATAAGGCGCTTCAGTTCTGTCTGTCAAAGCACTCCAATTTTCATCTGTACCTTCAAGCTTGTATAAATATCTTACCTTATCGTTTTGTTTTTGAGTGATTCCTATAAAATTAAAAGTTATATTGTTGTTATCATAAGCTAAACTTAGATTTTCAGGTAAACCATACCATTTTGATATTCCGGTAAATTTAAAATCTTCTATTTTAACTCCATTTCCTAATATTATTGATGTATCATTTGCCTGATGTGTTCCTTCTTTTGAAGAAGTGGATAAAAAATTCACCCATGAAATACTTTCGTTGAACAGCTTTATACCAGTTAATTGAATATTTGGAGCAACAGTATCTGAAACATTAATCTCAGGATGGATACAGGTAAGTCTGTCACGTGCTCCGACCCAAATATTGCCATATTTATCCTGTACCATGTTACTTCTTACACTTACACCTAAAAAACCTTCAGTATATGTGAATGATTTGAATAATGGCTTCAGCTTTTTGTCATAGTTTTCAGCTAAATTCCTCAAATTATCCTGTGTCAAACAACTAATCCCATTTAATGTTCCAAACCAAATATCCCCTTTTTTGTCTTGTAAAATTGATCTGACAATATTATTACTGAGGCCTTCTTTTTCAGTAAAATGTGTAAAAGAACTAACATATTTACCCTTTACTTTTTTAAAATCCTGAATAGTTTCATAAGGCAGTTGTTCCCCCCCGGCTATCTCTTCCACACGATTGCCATCATACTTATCCACACCACCATCAGTAGCAAACCATAAGTTTCCAACATTATCTTCAAGTATATCTCTGACAATATTATTACACAATCCTTCTTTTTGCGTAAAATGAGTAAAGAACTTACCATTGTATTTAGTTAGCCCACCACCATTGGTACCAAACCAAATGTTTCCATTTTGGTCTTCTATTATAGAGTAGATAGAATTACTACTGAGCCCTTGCACATCCGTAAAACGGGTAAAAGTTTTAACAATTTTTCCATTTATTTTTTTTAAATCTTTTTGTGCTTCCTGAGACACTTTCTCTCCTATTTCTATTGCCTCCACTCTGTTTCCGTCATATTTAATTACGCCTATTCCATAAGTGCCAAACCAAAGGTTGCCAATTTTGTCTTCCATGATGCATGTGATCGGATTATCCCAAAAGCCTTTATTAATATTGGAAAATACTTTTCCATCATATCTGCTTACACTTCCCCCATCACATCCAAACCATAAGTTCCCTTTACTATCCTCTAATATGCAGTTAATTGAACCAAGACCTTCTTTTTGACTATAATGTATAAAAGATTTACCATCATACTTATTTACGCTTCCATCAAAAGTACCAAACCAGAGCTCTCCCTTCGAGTCCAGTAGCGCAGATGAAACATTGGAATTACTTAATCCTTCGTCTACTGTAAAATGTGTAAATAATTTTCCATTATATTTAGAAACACCTCCACCTCTTGTACACAACCATATATTCTCATTTTTATCTTTAAAGGTAACGTACACAAGATTAGTACTTAATCCTTCTTTTTCAGTAAATCTCATAAAGTTGCCATAAGATGGGCTACTTGAAAGATTTTTATTTTGTTTCCAGTTGCGATTAGCATCATACTTAGTTACTCCGCTTCCAAAAGTTGAAAACCAAATGTGTTTATTATTGTCTTCCATTATAGAGACAATAGCACCCGGGCTCAACCCTTCTTTTATTGAATATTGAGTAAATGTTTTAACAAACTTACCATTAACGTTCTTTAAATCCTGCTGGTTTTGCAGTGGAAGTTTTTCTCCCTTTTCAATAGCTTCTATAAGGTTTCCATCATATTTGAACACTCCTTCACTTGCAGTACCAAACCATAAATTTTCATCTGAATCTTCAAAAATTGACCATACTTTACCATTGCTCAATCCTTTCACTCCTATAAATTGTGTAAACGATTTTCCATCGTATTTACAGATGCCGCATTCATTTGTACCAAACCAAAGGTTTCCTCTTTTATCTTCAATCCCAGTTAAAACCATATCAAGATTTAATCCCTCTTTCTGTGTAAAATGAGTAAAGGATTTAACAAATCGTCCATTCACTTTTCTTAGCCCCTGTAGATCCATGAGGGATGTATCCTTCCCTTCCTTAATTTCTTCAACCCTGTTTCCATCATATCTATTTACACCTTTATCGGTACAGAACCAAATATTACCGATTCTGTCTTCAATCATAGCCCAGATCATATTGTTGCTTAAACCTTCTTTCTCAGCAAAATGAGTAAAATATTTACCATCATATTTACAAGCACCTTTGAATGTACCAAACCACAGGTTCCCTCTCTTATCTTCCAGTATTGACCAAACGATGTTGCTAATCAAACCTTCTTTTTCAGTAAAATGAGTAAAGGATTTTCCATCGTATCTGCTCACTCCCCCAAATGTAGCAAACCAAATATTTCCATTTTTATCCTGCAAAGCAGAACGTATCGCATTATGTTTTAATCCTTGTAATACACTTAAAGAAATAAAACTTTGTGAATTTCTTTCCTTAGCGCTGGGCTCTTTGGCAATAACTGTTTCTGGTATACCTGCTATGAACGAACTGTCAATAGCATTCAAAACTACAGGATAGGGAATGTTTCCTCTACCTGGAGTTATTACTATGGGTGGGTCAGCAACAATAACCATAGGTTTACCAGCGATAGTAATATTGGTATGCGTAGAAACAATCTTCGAAGCCTCCCCTTTAACAATGGATGAAAAAGTAATTGGCGTAGCAGGTAACATAGTACTGCTATCTACAGAGATAACACGCCCCCCGGCTTCTTCAACTTTTGGGTTAGAGATATTTAATTGTTTCTTTTCTTGTTTTTGCGAACAAGAAAAGAATAAAAGAAGAATTACATTTATTAAAAAGTTGTTCTTTACACTATCCATCTATACAGATTTGCAGTGGAATATTACGGATTTATACTTCGGCTGAATGAGGCTTCGGTGAGCTCAGCCGAACCGTTTGCAAAACTTACAAGCTCATTCGCTCAATATTACTGAATCTAACTGTCTTTGCTATCGCAAATTCAATAAAATTCAGTACAATTATCAATTCAAAAGTTTTCCAAGAGCACTATCGAACAAAGTTTTCGCTTCAGCAACAGTTCCGAATGATTGCTCATCAATAATCATTTCTTTTCCTGTTACATCGCCAAGGTATTCAAATTCTGCGGATGTTTCCATCATCAGGTCAATAAACTTGTCTTCATCTTCTTTTTTAACGGAGACAATTACCCGACTTTGCGCTTCTCCAAAGAGGAATGCATCTTTTCTTACCTCTTCATTTGTGCTGATATTGAATCCAAGTTCATTTGGCATGGCGCTTTCGAGAAGTGTAATAAATAAACCGCCATCTGCACAGTCATGGGCAGATTGAATAATGTGTTCTTTGATAAGTGTTTTTATAGCCTGCTGTACCTCGTACTCTTCATCAATATTAAACGCGGGAGGATGCGTATTTTTTACCTTATGGTAAGAATAAAGGTATTCAGAAGAAGCGATATCGTTTTTAGAACTTCCTATCAGATAAATTGAATCGCCTTCATTTTTAAAGTTCAGGGTCATTCGTGTTGATTTATCTTTTAGTACACCAAGCATTCCAATTGTGGGTGTAGGGAATACAGGGCCTTCATAGGACGACTGATTATAAAAGCTCACATTACCACCAGTTACAGGAGTTTGAAATCTGATACATGCAGCACTCATTCCTTTAATGGCTCCTACGAACTGCCAGTATACTTCGGGATTATAGGGGTTACCAAAATTCAGGCAGTTAGTGATTGCAGAAGGTTCACCGCCACTGCATACAATGTTACGTGCAGCTTCAGCAACAGCAATAGCACACCCTATTTCAGGATCGGAATTTACGTATCGGGGGTTACAATCAACTTTTAAAGCAATGGCTTTATTGGTTCCTTTGATATTAACAATAGCTGCATCAGAAGGCGCATTGGTGCTCATATTTACAGTACCAACCATTGAGTCGTATTGATTACAAACCCATTGTTTGGAAGCGATGTTAGGATGCGTAATTAAAAATTTAGAAACTGCTATTAGGTCCTTCGGTTCTTCTACGGTATCAACGTTAAATTTTTTTGATTCGGCATAATAAGCAGGTTCTTTGTATTCACGATGATACACAGGTGCTCCGCCACCCAGAACAAGGTCTTGAGCAGGTACATCTGCTACCAGCTCATCACCAACATAATAACGTAAGCGTTTAGAATCCGTTACAATACCTATCTGAGCACAGTTTAAATCCCATTTGTCAAAAACTTTTTCTACATCTTTTTCTCTTCCTTTTTTCACCACAATTAGCATACGCTCCTGAGATTCAGAAAGCAATATTTCAAAGGGCTGCATATTTTTCTGACGTGTAGGAACACGGTCTAACCAAATATCCATTCCATGTTCGCCCTTAGCACTCATTTCAGAAGTAGAGCATGTGATACCAGCAGCACCCATGTCCTGCATACCAATAACAGCACCGGTTTTAATCACTTCTAATGTAGCCTCAAGCAGGAGTTTTTCCTGGAAAGGATCCCCTACCTGAACGGCTGGCAAGTCTTTCGCTGAATCTTCTGTTATATCTGCAGAAGCAAATGTAGCTCCATGAATACCATCTTTACCTGTTGCCGAACCAACAATATATACAGGATTTCCAACACCATAGGCAATTGCAGAAACCGTTTCTCCTGTTTTTACAATACCTGCACTCATGGCATTTACCAACGGATTCACGTTGTAGCACTCATCAAAAAAAACTTCACCACCAACGGTAGGGATACCAAATGCATTGCCATAATCTCCAATGCCTTTTACCACCCCTTTTATCAGCCATTTGGTACGGTCCAACTTTAAATCGCCAAAACGTAGTGAGTTTAGCTGAGCAATGGGGCGTGCACCCATTGTAAAAATATCACGGTTGATGCCTCCCACTCCGGTTGCAGCCCCCTGGTATGGCTCCAATGCTGATGGATGATTATGTGATTCTATTTTAAAAGCACAACCCAAACCATCACCTATATCCACTAATCCGGCATTTTCAGCGCCAGCTTCGGCAAGAATATAAGGACCTTTTTTAGGGAGCTTCTTTAACCAAACAATAGAATTTTTATAGGAACAGTGTTCACTCCACATTACTGAAAAAATACTTAACTCCGTGAAATTGGGAGTACGGGTCAATATCGATTTAATTTTCTCAAACTCTTCAGGTAATAAGCCTAATTTTTTAGCTGTTTCCACGGTAGTTAATTTTTCCTGTGTTGTTTCAGACATGTTTTTAATTGTTGAATTGTTGAATTGTTGAATTTTAAATTTTTAGAATATCTTTTAAAAATTTAAGAGGTTGCTCAAATTTACGTAAAAGGAGCTAAACCGAAAGGAATATTTTTATAGAGAGTTTTTAACAGATTTTTAATCTCCCTTCTCGAGGAAATAGCATTGCCAATAATTTTTATACATTTGCCAAAAACAGAAATATATGAAGTTCAGTACTTTATTCCGAAAAAAATCGGTTCATGATATTTTAAAGCAGGTTAAAAAAAATGAAACTGACGGTCATCATAGCTTAGGGAAACACTTAGGTGTACGCGATTTGACTGCTTTTGGCATTGCAGCTATTGTAGGTGCCGGTATTTTTAGCACCATTGGTAAAGCCAGTTTTGATGGCGGACCTGGTGTTATTTTTCTTTTTTTATTTACTGCTGTTGCCTGTGGCTTTGCTGCATTTGCTTATGCTGAGTTTGCCTCTATGGTTCCTGTTTCGGGTAGTGCTTATACATACTCTTATGTGGCATTTGGAGAAGTCATTGCCTGGATAATCGGCTGGGCACTGATTATGGAATATGGGATTGGGAATATCACTGTAGCTATTTCATGGAGTGATTATTTTACAGGGTTATTGGATAATATGGGATGGCACCTTCCGCAATGGGTACAAATGGATTATCTGACCGCTTCAAAAGGATTTCATGAAGCAACAAAATTAATGGAAAGCGGGAAAATTTTTTCTAACCTGGATATGGGCATACAATCAGCCTATACTGCATGGACAACGTCTCCGACAGTTGGTTCGCTTCATATAATTGCAGATTTACCTGCTTTATTTATAATTATTGTGATTACAGCACTTGTATACCGCGGAATGAAAGAATCAAGAAATGCAAGTAATTTAATGGTGGTCATTAAACTATGCATTATTTTATTGGTTATTGCAGTAGGTGTTTTTTATGTTGATACAGACAATTGGAACCCATTTGCGCCTAATGGAATAGCCGGGATATTAAAAGGTGTATCCGCAGTGTTCTTTGCATATATTGGTTTTGATGCTATTTCAACAACGGCTGAAGAGTGCCGGGATCCTCAACGCGATTTGCCACGTGGGATGATGTGGGCCATTATAATATGTACTGTTTTATATATTATCATTGCTTTGATTCTAACCGGCATGGTTAGTTACACCGAATTAAGTGTTGGCGATCCATTGGCATTTGTATTTGGTAAACTCAATCTGAAATGGATGTCGGGTATAATTGCAGTAAGTGCAGTTGTAGCGATGGCAAGTGTATTGCTTGTATTTCAGATGGGCCAGCCCCGTATCTGGATGAGTATGAGCCGTGACGGGCTTTTGCCAAAATCTTTTGCACGTATTCATCCTAAATTCAAAACACCCTCATTTGCCACCATAGTAACCGGTTTTATAGTTGCTGTGCCGGCATTATTTATGAACTTAACTATGGTAACTGATTTATGCAGTATCGGCACCTTATTTGCTTTTGTATTGGTATGTGCAGGAGTTTTAGTGCTCCAAAACAAACCCGATATTCCAAGAGGTAAATTCAAAACGCCTTATATCAATGCTAAATTCATTATGCCTGTATTACTTATTCTGGCGATTGTTCTATCATTCAGTTATAACAAAGAAGCAACTATTTCATTCATCACAAATGAAAGACATATCAATGATGCTACTTCAGTTGTAACCCGCATGAATAGTACACAAATTGAAAATGTAAAGCAATATATACTATCAACAGACAGCACGGCTTTTGCACTTACTAATAGTGATATTGAAATCTATTTGAGTGGTTTAAATACAAATCAATATTCAGCAACAATGTTGCTGTTGCCCGTTGATGATGATGTAAAATACGAATATGGCTGGAACTTATTTAAACATAAAATACCGATGTGGATTTTTATATTGATTTCATTGGGATTGACCGCATGGGCATTCAAACAAAATCTTTCCTTAATTCCATTGTTAGGGTTAACATGTTGTTTGTATATGATGGCAGAATTGGGGGTTTCCAACTGGATTGGTTTTGGAATATGGCTGGTAGTAGGGTTATTAATTTATTTTGGTTATAGTTATAGGAGGAGTAACCTTACCCCTAGCCTCTCTCCGAAAGAGAAGAAGGACAATTAAACTCCGGAGAGGGAAGAGTGATTAATCTATGGTACAACATTGTTCAAGAACATAACTTCCTGGGGCAGGCATTAGTACGGGATACTTTTCACTACCCAGGTGGGTTTTAGCAACTATTAATTTCCCTGAACGTTCGGTAAGCCATTTACTCCATGGCACCCACCAGCTCCCCTGATAAGATTTAGCTGTTCTCAGCCATTCGTCAAAACCTTCTTCGAGTATGCCTCCCATCTTATAACCATATTTATTTTTAACAGGTGGGTTTGCTATCCCCATCACATGGCCGGATCCTCCCAGCATAAACTCTACAGGTCCTTTTAAAAGTTCAGTAGTTGTAAAAACTGTTCTACAAGGTGAAATATGGTCTTCCTGCATACCTACTACAAGAGCGGGAGTTTTAATTTTATAAATATTTACCGGAACACCACAACAGTTCAATGTGTTTCTTTTGCTCAGTTTATTCTCAAGAACCATATTTCTGATATAATATAAATACATTTGTGAAGGCAGATTACTGTTATCAGAAGTCCACTGTATTACATCAAAAGGAGCAGGATCCTGGCCTTTGAGATAGTTATTTGTAACATAATGCCAAATAAGATCATTAGCACGGATCAGGTTGAAAGCCTCTTCCATTAATCTTCCCGGCATGATTCCATCCTGTAATATTTCTCCTCTTTCCATTTTTTTTACAAGTGCTTCTTCTATAACATCCCCCATAGGGCCTATATCGCTAAAATCAAGCATTGCGGCAAGAAAAACAACAGAATTAACCAAATCCTGCTGTTTTGCTGTTAAAACAGCCAATACAACTCCTAATAATGTTCCTCCGATACAATACCCCATTGTATTGATTCTTGAAGCTCCTGTAATTTCACGTATTACATCAATACTATTCAGTACCCCATTTTGAACATAATCGTCAAAAGCAATATTTCCCATACCGGCTTGCGGGTTCTTCCATGAAATAACAAATACAGTAAAGCCCTGCTCAACGGCATATCGGATGAAAGAATTTTTTTGTTGAAGGTCCAGTATATAATACTTATTTATCCATGGCGGCACAATTAATAAAGGAATTTCATGTACTTCAGGAGTTGATGGTGTATACTGTATCAGTTCTATTAAGTTATTTCTGAAAACTACAGATCCTTTAGTAACAGCAAGATTTTTTCCTACCTGAAAAGTAATACCATCAGCCTGAGAGATTCTTCCATTCTGAATATCTTTTAAAAAATTTTTGAATCCTTTTGTAAGGCTTTCTCCTTTTGTTTGAACTGCAATTTTAAGTGCTTCGGGATTGGTTAAGACGAAATTTGCAGGTGAAAGCGCATCAAGTAGCTGCTTACTATAAAAAAGTAATTTTCTTTTTTCTTTTCTATCCAGTTCAGTTTCACTAAGAATATCCATGACCGTTTTAGAAATAAGCAGATAACTTTGCTTTAAAAAGTCGAAGTAAGGCTCATTCCACTCGGGAGCATTAAAACGTTTATCATTTTTTCCGGGAGTAATTAAGGGATTATTATTCTGATTAGTCCAAAATTTTATCAGAAGCTCCTGCTGTTCCTGAATAAGTTTAAAAACATTCTTTTGAACATTAAGAATCTCCTTCGGACGTGTATAAAATTTCATTAAAAGACCGGTACAGGCAAGAATAAAATCTCTCTGGTCATGCAATAAACCGGAAAAATTTTCCGTAACAGATTTTGTAATCTTTTTATTTGTTTTAACAATGTCCGTTATAAATTCGGGAGTTGTTAAATAATTGGTATCAAACATTAATTAAGGGGTTGTTGAGTTCGGTTAGGCTGAAGCCAATGATAATCCAGGTTTTACAATTTACCCCGACCTTAAGGTCGGGGCTAATAAAAAAAACAATAATAATGAGGTTTTATCCAAAATTATTAAAAAACTACGGAACTATTGCTATAGAGAGCTATCAATTTTTTTTAGCTGTTTCCAAAACTTCCTTCTCACGGGTTAGAGCTTCTTTCTGCATTTTTGATTCTCTGCCTTCACTCTTAGGGTATTGCTGTTTTGTAGTTTTTGCAGATTCTTTTTCAGTTGTTTTTTCAGCTACTTCCCAGGTCTCCGATATATTTTTTCTGAAGCTGCTTGTCATTGAGGCAAGTAAATCAGTCCAGATTTCAAAATTTAATTTTGTTATTGAATCTATCTGATTATTAATTTCAGCTAACAGTTCTTTGTCACCCGGTTTTAGTAAGGCTTTTACCGTATTCATATATAAATCAAAACTGTCATCGGTATTTTTTCTAAAATTCCTGATTACTCTGTGTGTTTCAAGCCCGGTGCCACGGGAATTATTTTCAAGTGTATCAATAAAATAGTTATTAAACTCTTTTATCCATTGAATTTGTCTTTCATAGTTGGCAATAGAGTCTTCCGTTATTTTCTCATAAAATGTTTTCCAATTTTTTTGGTCATAAAAGGAGTTAGCAGCAAGTCCCGGCATTTGTCTATACCAATCTGAATACATATTCATATATTGTTCAATCATATTCACATTATTCTCCCATATCCTCATTCCTAAAGGGCTTTCACCGGTTGTTGTTTTTCCTCTGGTAAAAGATGTCCCGATCATACGATTATAAAACCCGGTAGTCATCTCCAATTGTCGTTTATAAGCCTGGTTCATTGTTTCTATAATATCATCTGCCCAGCGTGTTTTCTGTTGTTCTTTTTGTTCAGTTTCTGGTGAGAAATAGTTTTTCATTTTAGTTAGGATTAAGGTTAAAAGTTAAGGTTTAAGGTTTTTATTTTTCATAAAATCCGGTGCAAAGCTACATCAGGATATGGATTAAAATATTACATTATTTCCGAAAAAAGTTACACTATTAGTATATCTTTATCGTTTAGATTTGAACTTCCGCTATGGTGACTTCTAATTTTTTAGCAATTTTGTGGTTAATAAAACGTATTGGCAATCTTTTTATAAAGTGCAAGCAATAAAAAATATCATAGTAATTATTTGCATTTGCAGTACTGTACTTGTTTGTGCTCAAGACCCCAACAATTATCGTTCTGGTGCTGTAAAAAGCCGAATAAGTATTGCTCCTGTAGCATCATTGTTCAAAAATCATCCTCAGCATACAGTTGATACAAAGGCAAAAGCGGGTTTCTGTGCATCATACAAAAGTGAAATTTTGTTAGGCAGGCGCATGAGTTTTCTAGCAGGATTGGATTATTTAAGCCAGGGGCTATCCTTCCGTGGATATTATGTTGCACCAGGCTATACTTACTTATTTGATAAAACATATGCTTATACACATGAAATAAGAGTACAAGAATTGCATTTATCCATTGGAGTAAAAAAAGCTTTTAACAGTGAAAAAGATAATTTTTATACACCATATTATTATGGTGGTGCTGGTTTTCGTTATATTTTAAGTTCATATTATATCATTACTAATGATTCTACAGAAACAGTTGTATATGACGGAAAAGGAACGATGGATTTTGAATATCAGGTATTCACACAATTATCAAATGGCCTTTTTAAAGGAAAAGGGTTATCTGTAACAAGAAAGTTAAACTCTTTTATTTTTGGCGGGATAGGCATTCAACGCAATCTCAGGGACTCAGGAAAGGCTGTTTATTTTGATCTTTGTTACAAGTATGGTATTTCGCGGCTACACTATAGTGGTTATAATAATTCCAACAATTTAAATATCAAAGACTCTCATCTGTTGTTTAATTTCGGTTTGAAATTTTAGGAACGAGGGACTGGAAATATTACAATGAAATTTATTCTCCATATAAGTTTTCTTTTTGTGTTTTTCATAAACCCACAATACGTTTTCGCTCAATTAAAATGGGAGCAGGGGTTGCTTGAAAAAGCCAATACCACCAAGGAAGTATCTTATCTTACAGAGGAAGAGAAAGCTGTTGTATTCTATTGCAATCTGGTAAGAGCAAATCCTTTGTTATTTAAAAATACATTTATCAAACATTATATTGATTCAACTGGTATTAGCGGACGTTATGTAAAATCCCTGCTAAAAACACTTGAAAACCTACCTCAAATGCCTGTATTGTCTCCCTCTGCAAGTCTTTATTCAATTGCAAAAACACATGCAACTAATTATGGCAAACAAGGAAAAACAGGACATGGAGATTTTAATAAACGGTTTGAAAAATACATTACTAATTGTAAATGCGAAGTAGCCGAAAACTGTTATTATGGTGATACAAAAGCACTCAACATGGTGATAGAGCTATTGATTGATGAAGGTGTAAGCAGTCTATCCCACCGGAAAAATATGTTAGCACCAGACTATCGAACTATTGGTGTTTCCACAAGCCCACATAAGTTATATGAAAAAAGTTGTATAATGGATTTCAGTTCATCAGCTTCAGTTGATTAATCAACTCCCGATTTTAAAACCCAGACTATTGCCCTGTGAGCGTTTATTTTCTGTTTCAAACTCCTTAACATCATCTAAAGTTAATATTTCCAGATGAGCTGGCGTACGTTCAGCGGCTGGGATTTCGGATAAGCGAAGATTCTGATTCTTAATCGCTTCAGCTACCACCTGGCGAACTGTTCGTGCATTGCCAAAGTTCTTGTCGCGATTATTAAACAGGTATGAAAAATATTTTTTCAAATGATCTTCGGCATCTGCATCGGGAGTAATTTTTTCTTTAGCCAGCAGTGAAAATGCAATAGCAAACATCTCATCAGCAGAATAATCATTAAAACTGAAAGTGCGATCGAAACGCGACTTCAATCCCGGATTAGACTCAATAAATTCATTCATATTATCCGTATATCCGGCAACAATAACCCCGAATTGTCCGCGAAGGTCCTCCATTCTTTTAAGAATTATTTGTATTGCTTCCTGCCCGAAATCATTGCCGGAAAATCTGTTTGCCAGGGCATAAGCTTCATCAATAAACAAAACGCCTCCAATAGCCTCATCCACTTTTTCATCCGTTTTTATAGCTGTCTGGCCAACATAACCGGCAACAAGTCCTTCCCTATCCACTTCTACAACATGTCCTCTTTCAAGCAAACCTAAACCTTTATATATTTTGGAAATAATACGGGCAAGTGTTGTTTTACCAGTGCCAGGGTTACCAGTGAATATACTATGTAATGAGAATTTATTGAGTACATCACGGCCAGTTTCTTTATAAAAGCGAACCAGCTTTACCAGTTCTTTCACTTCTTCCTTGATGTTATTCATACCGGAAAGCGCATCCAGTTCAGCTAATCCCTCTTTCAGTATTTTTTCGTTGACATCTAATTTTAATTTCTTTTTATCACGGCCGGCAGCCACTTTTTGAATATCGTCATATTCAATGGTAGAAAGCATTTCATTAGATAGCTCAGCTACATTGGGGTGATTCATCAGACGCAATCCGAGGTTCATTTTTGCTTCATCAATTACAGAATATACATAACGGGCATTACCGAATGTTCTGTCGCGATTGCGGTATGCTTCTATTAATATTTCCTGTAATAAAGCTTTAGCTTCTGTAGTAAGTGTTACTCCTTTTTTCTGGTTTGCTAATTCGGCAATGAGCAGCATCTCTTCAGGCAAATAATCTTCAAAATGGAAATGATGGCTGAATCGGGATTTTAGCCCCGGATTAGAATCAATAAAATGCTGCATCTCTTTTGGATAGCCGGCACACATGATAGCAATATCACCGGTGCCATCCGACATTTCTTTTATAAGTATTTCAATCACTTCATGTCCAAAATCGTTTGAATCTTCTTTTGCTCTTGTAAGGGAATAAGCTTCATCTACAAATAAAATTCCGCCTTTAGCCTCTTCTATTACTTTCTTCACTCTTGGTGCTGTTTGTCCTATATATTGGCCTACAAGGTCAGCGCGATCAACTTCTTTAACGTGTCCCTTTGAGAGCAGGCCCATCCTTTTATAAAGCCGGCCCAGCATATTTACCACAGTGGTTTTCCCTGTTCCCGGATTTCCGGTAAAAATGCTGTGAAGACTCAGTTTACCCAGATCATCAAAACCTTTTTCTTTACGAAGCTTAATAAAATTGATGTAATTGATATGGTTGTGAATATTCTTTTTCACCTCTTCCAGACCAATCAATTCATTGAGTTTTGCGAGCAGTTGTTCTATTGTTTCTTCATTCTGCTGATGAGTTAAAGGAATAGTGTTGGCATGTGCGTATTCATCAATGGTAACAGGCTCGACAACCCCTTCTTCATTTATAATGCCCATTTCAAAAGGCACCAGAGCTATAAGAGTATCCATAAATACAATTTCTACGGTATACTTATCATCCTGCCAGGTTCCTATATACTCACTTCCCCATCCGGCATCAAATGTAAATATCCAGTCTTTTTTATCTTTTTCAATAAAGCCGGCACGAATACTTTGTCCCTTAGGCTGGCCGGCATCGTCATAAAAGTTAAAAAAAAGTTCATAATTCCATTCACTGGCTGTTTTGGTTTTTAATTTAAGTTCCACCCATAAATAAGGCGTTTCATTACGATTAAATTTTTTCAGATAGGTTCTGTTTTTTGTGTTCCATCCCTCATAATTGCCAGCAAATAATTTCACCGATTCAACAAAAAAATAAGGATTTGCAGAAGCGGACACTTTTCCCACTTCTTCAATAAAAAAGTTTTTGCTGCCAACAAACTCATCATCAATATAGGCTTCCCAACAATAGTTTCCTTTTATCCAGAATGAACCTTCAACCGGATTTCCCCAACCATCGCGTATATATACAATATTTTCATCCATCTTAACTGCTATAGAGGAATCAATACTGCATAATTCGGTACGTTTTGAATCGGTTACTGAAAAAGCCTTTAAAGTAATTTTAGCATTCCAATCCTGCTCATCAAATAGTTTATTGTAAAAAGAAAATTCCGTACGTATATAGGTAGTTTCCATCCTGTCAAATACAGTACGGTATTTTTTAGTAGCGTTTGCCATCCATTCATCGGATGAAAACACTTTCAGGTCTTTAAACTTATAATTCTTTGCCATTAAAATTAAATGTATCATTCACATATAAACAGTCCGTAAATATCATGCCTGCTTATCAACTGTTCATCAATTCAGTCAGTTGACCATAAGCTGCTGCCGTTTCTTTTTTCATACGTTCGATGATATCTTTACAGGAAATAATATCATCAATTAATTCAACACTCTGGCCAGCACACCATAATGATTGATAGTTACCGGGTTTAACGGACTGTTCAAGCCGTTTCATACCCGAAAGCTGTACCCACATTTTGAAATATTTTTTTGTTTTAGAATTATTGGATAAAGCACGTTCTATCCAGTTTTGTTTGTATCCTATTTTTTTTGCAAATGGTGTATTGATGATTGTGCAAGGAGTTCCGGATATTTTTTCTGTCAATACAATATCTTCCATTTTGGAATCAACAATTGCTTTTTTGTAAGCATCACTTACAGCAGCTTCAGTGCTGGCAATAAACCGAGTTCCGATGGAAACCCCTGCTGCACCAAGCGAAAGCATAGATAGTATACCGGCCCCATTGGCAATGCCACCCGCAGCAATTACAGGAATACCAGGAAATTTACGCTGTAACGCAGGCACTACTATTTGTAAAGAATTTGGCCCGGCATGTCCGCCAGCACCTTGTCCAACGGCAATAAAGCCATCACAACCAAGTTCAAAACATTTTTGAGCGTGTTCACTATTGGTGATATCACAAAATACTTTTGCACCATAGTTGTGTGCCTGCTGTATCACCTCTTTAGGATTACCCAGTGATGTTATATAAAAAGGAACTTTTTTTTCGACACATACCTTTAAATGTTTTTCATACAAGGGATTTGTTTTCTGTACGATTAAATTAACACCATAGGTACCAGTTGTTTTGACTTTCACCTGATTTAAATTATCCAATACCTGGTCTATCTCACCAGCATTTCTATAATTTAAACTTGGAAAAGTGCCGGCAATACCACTGTTCATTGCTGCTGTCAGCATGGCTTCATTACTCACCAGAAACATAGGCGCCATTATCATAGGAAAATCAATGTTCAGCAGTTGTGTAAGTTTAGTTTTCATTGTACCCAAAATTATTTTGGTGAGTCATTAAAATAGTTTATTTTTGAACGATTGTAAAGATACATAATAATTAATTTTAGAATTTTTGATTTGTTGAAATAATGGTTTGCAGTAAGCAGTTATTGGCTGAATGAGTCTACAAATTCTAAATTCGTAAATTCTAAATTCTAAAAATATAAAACTCTAAAATTCTAAAATTCAACAATTTATTTATGGCAGTTATACGTGTATTCGACATTATTCCGCAACTACTTGAAAAATATAATAAACCAGATGCTTTAGCGGCTAAAGAAAATGGAAGCTGGGTAACCTATTCCACACAGCAATTTGCTGATACAGTAAATTATCTTAGTTATGGCCTGTATGGCTTAGGAATTGATCGGGAAGATAAAATTGCTATTATCTCCAATAACCGCCCGGAGTGGAATTTTGCTGATTATGCCATTCAGCAATCAGGGGCAGTTAGTGTACCTATTTATCCTACTATAAGTGAAAATGATTTGAATTTTATATTGAATGATGCAAAAGTAAAATACATTTTTGTTTCCAGCGCTGACTTATTTAACAAAGTAAAAAGTGTAGCAGCAAAAGCACCAGGTGTAAAGGATATATATACATTCAATAAAGTAGAGGGAGCAAAACACTGGACTGAATTGCTGGAAGCCGGCAAAAAAAACCCCAAAGCTGCTGAAATTGAATCAGTAAAAAAATCAATAAAGGCAGGCGATTTGCTTACAATACTTTATACTTCCGGCACAACAGGCAATCCAAAAGGTGTAATGCTTTCGCATAACAATTTATTGAGTAATTCTATTGCATCAGAAAATTTATGTCCGTTTAACCACACTTGGAAAGCATTGAGCTTTTTACCGCTTAACCATGTTTATGAGCGTATGTTAACTACTTTGTATCTGTACAAAGGTATTTCTATCTATTATGCCGAGAGCTTAGAAACCATTGCAGATAATTTAAAGGAGGTTAAGCCTGAAGTATTTTCCACAGTACCAAGGTTACTTGAAAAAGTATATGATAAAATTGTAGCTAAGGGAAGTGATTTAACAGGTTTGAAACGTAAATTATTTTTCTGGGCACTTGAACTTGGTTTACGTTATGAGCTGAATGGTGCCAATGGATGGTGGTATGAGTCCCAGTTAAAAATTGCTAATAAACTAATATTCAGCAAGTGGCGTGAAGCTCTGGGTGGTAATATTGTAGCAGTTGTATCAGGAGGCGCTGCCTTGCAACCACGTTTGGCACGTGTATTTAGTGCCGCTAAAATTACTGTTTTAGAAGGTTATGGTCTTACAGAAACGTCACCGGTGATTGCAGTAAACAATTTTTTACCAAACGGAATAAAATTCGGAACAGTAGGTCCTGTGATAAATGACGTAACAGTTAAGATTGCCGATGATGGCGAAATATTAGTAAAGGGCCCGAATGTAATGATGGGATATTTCAACCGTCCGGATGCCACTGCAGAAGCTATAGATAGTGAAGGCTGGTTTCATACAGGTGATATAGGAGTGTTTGAAGAAAACCGTTTTTTAAAAATCACTGATCGTAAAAAAGAAATTTTCAAAACTTCGGGTGGTAAATATATTGCTCCTGTTGTGATTGAGAATAGATTAAAAGAATCACCATTTATTGAGCAGGTACTTGTAATTGGTGAAAATCAGAAATTTGCTTCAGCTCTTATTGTTCCTTCGTTTGCATTTTTACAAGATTATTGCAAACGAAAAAATATGGAATATAAGAGCAATGAGGATATAATTAAAAACCCGGAAATAAAGGCCAGAATTATAGAGGAAGTAGAGAAAATAAATGTTGACCTGGCACAATATGAAAAAATCAAACGTCCGGAATTATTGTCGCGTGAATGGTCTATTGAAAAAGGCGAAATGACACCAAAACTATCTTTAAAACGTAAAGTGATTATGACGGCTAATAAAGGACTGACAGATAAGATTTATTCAGAATAATAGTTCTTTTA
>JAHEXZ010000001.1 GCA_023251835.1 Bacteroidota bacterium
ATCTATCTATCAATTGAAAATACAGGGTGTTTGGAACCTTTCAGAAATAACACAAAAAACACAAAAACTCTTTAAAAAAATTAATATAGACTACCTAACTTGAGCGGAGTTAGGGGTTAAAGATTTAAAAATCTTCAAAATAATTTCTGCCAGTTTTTATTTCATAAGCCGAACTCGCAATGTGAATAGCCTCTTCACAAGATAACACACCAAAATCACCACTAAAATTGATTTCAATTACTTCTTTTAGAAAAATTGGGGCTTTTATTGTTTGATTATAAAGGACAGAACCTTGTAAAATAAGCCAGCCCATAAAAAAATCAAATCTATTGTTTGATATTTCGTCTTTAAATACCTCACATAAAAATTCGTGGATACCTGCTTCTTTTGCTTTTGAAATCAACGTTTCCGAGATGTAGTTAAATTCCCTTATTTCCTTAATTGAGTTCTCTTGTCCATTACAAGTATAAAAGTCTATCATTTTTAAATCTTTTTCTTTGCGTAACACGAGTTAATCAGTTTAAAAGTTAAAAGCTTATACAGCACATACGAAAGGAACAAAAGTTAGCAAAAGGGGGTTAAAAAAAATATTCCCTTCGAGACCACAGAGTAAAATACATTAAACACCTACAGCTTGATAGTTGTAGGTGTTTTTGTTTTTTATATCCTACCTGATGTTAAAGCATAATTTAGCATCAAATAAGCCTCTAACTTACAGATAACTTGCATGTAGTTTAATACAAGTTGGCCATAACTAAGTGATTATGGCTACATTAAAACTAACCATTGATGCCAAAAGGAGATACATGTGGTGTAATGTCATCTACTACAATAGCTCTGGCAGCTAAGGTTCTGTCTAATAATAATTTCCCCCAGCCATCGGGCAACGAATCGGCAAACACACCAAATAAACTAATAAATGTTTATAGTAAAACATAATTCACTTTTTTTAACTAGGGAAAATTACAGTTAAATTTTTATATTCAAAGAATATATGGAAATTTTTAAAACAAGATACAGGGCGCAGTTCTGTAATGCACTCTTTTCTATCGGTTTGAACTCTCTATAACCAGTTTCCCATTTGTTTGTTTACCATTTGAAAAAACAGATATTATATATAAGCCCGCGTCAAATGCCGAAGTGTTTACTACCAACCTTTCACTGCATACGCGGTTAGTATAAAGCCGTTTCCCCTGCAAATCATAAATGTTGATGGTACTTTCATTTTTTGTTCCGGTGTTTATTATACATTGGTTAGAACAAGGATTGGGATAAGCAACCAAGTAATTATTTTTAAAATGTGATTCCATTCCGGTTGTGAGCGTTGGTTCTCCAAAAATGCTGGTTTGTCCCATATACTCATTCAGAAATAGATAACCATCCTTATAATAAAGATCGGTGACACCCCACAGATTATCAAAAATATGGTCAGCACCGTGATTGTATGTTGAAACAACGGTATAAGGAGTTGTTTTTGTGATTGCCCTCAGGGAGTCGATAGTAGAGCCAATGTATAAGTGGGAACTATCGCTTGCCATAAATATTCTATACGTAGAATTCATATTAAATAGTGCAGCCGTAACATAGGTAAGGGTTTGAAACGCAGCATCGAAATAATATTTAGCAATTCCTTCTCCTAAACCACTATAATAAACATATAACGTATCGTTATATAAGGTGAATGATTTATATTGCTGCAAACCTCCTCCGGGAGGTTGTGCAGAGGCGATTATACTCATAGTGGTTGGATTAAATACAATGAGTGAATCGTCAGCACAGACAAATAATAAGCCAGATGGGTGGAATAACATATCTTCAACATTGTTTTTTTGACGGTAATGCTCTATAACAGGTAAAGATGGGTTGCTTATGTCTGCCGTAATTATTTTCTTATTGCCGGTACTGATTTCTTCAATAACAGCAATTTTTCCATTATGGTAACGCGATTGTTTAAAATCGGAAATAATGAACACTCCCGGATCAACACTTGTAGCCGCAATCTGAGAAAGATTATTCCCATTAAAAACCCTTAACCTGTCACCTGTAAGGAACCAGGCATAAACATAATTAGCAGAATCTGAAATGCTTATGGCACGGCAAAAGCCAACAGCCGTATCTTCTGCTATCAGTTGTGGCGATTGAATCATAGATACGTCAAACAGGCGAACGCCATAGCCTTCACTTGCTTCAATCAGTCGGTTTTTTGCAAATGCACTGCCATGGCACCATCCTCCGGTAAGTGTTTTACCAAGAGATACTTCATTGTATATGTTTTGTACATTTACGGTGAGCACACCATACCATTCGGATGCAACATACATGGTTCTGGTTGTTTCATCTATATCAATATCAAAATGGTACAAGCCTGCATATAAGTCTGTTAACAAATGGATATTGTTTGCATTGGTTGCGTCATATATATATACCTGCCCTGTATATGGTCCCCCGGAATAATTGATAGGGCCTCCACCCTGAGTGGCAATGTATACGGTATCGTTAATAATTTTTGCACTCATAGGTGTAGAAATACTTCCAAGGAGTATTTGGCCTTTAATGGTATCATTAAATTTTAGCTGTAATGAGCCAGGATTAGTATAATCAAGAGCATAATAAGAGCCATCAACGAATGGGAATGATGCAAATGCCCCCCCCATCACGTGCAGCAATTTATTGTTTTTTCCAAAATAAACTTCAAGTGGATCGGCAGATGAACTATTGTAAAAATCGAGCTGCTGAAGATTTTTTAAATTAACAAGATAAACTCCATCAATGGAATTAGAAGCGGAGTAGCCAAGAGTATATGCAAGCAAGCTGTCTTTCACATCAACCCCGCGCACTCTTGATGTACCGGTATAAGAGGCAATTGTTCCTTTATATGTAAAGGTATTGGCAGAATCTATAATAATCTGAACTTTTGTTTTTGCTGCAATTATAATTGAATCGCCATAGAATGCAATATCAAAAATAGATTCATCTATAGTTTGTGGAACATAGTGTGCAACAAATACCGGATTAGTAATGGATGGGCTAAGATTAAATTTCCAAAGTCCGTCATGGTTAGCACAAACATACAGATACCCATTTTTTACAGTAATTTGGTCAATATTTGATAGAAATCTCTTTTTGTACTGAAGCGTTCCTGGAGTATGATTTGACCCGGTTAAATTATAGATTTCCAGCGTATTGGCACATCCGGCAAATAAGTAGTTATTGTAATAACATACTTCATAGGTTGAACCTCCATCTGTAGAATTAAGATAATTTAATTGTGCTTTTGAAATAAAAACAATAAAGGCAAAACCAATTAAAGAAAGTAGTTTTATTCTCATTTTTTAAGTTATAGGTTGGCTAGCAAATATAACATAAAAATAAATGACAGGTGTCATGTAGTATTGGATGCAATTCGTATATTTTTGCACACATGGTAAGAAAAATTATATCTCTGTTTTGTTTCATTTTGTTGTTGCAGGGAAATGGCCTAAGGGCTCAACTTGTTACTCATCATAATCCTGTAGCCCAACCTGATATTCCAATTCCTGCTGTCGGAGCAGTGTTTACAGATATGAAATTCCATTCTTCGGTTACAAGGATTACGAATTCTTATTCATCGGATATAGCCGGTGCCTTTCCTGATTATTCTAAGAGACAAGCCTGGAACAGTGATGAAACGCTTCTTATGCTTAGAAGTGCGTCAGGAGAAGTGTTGATTTATGATGCAGTAAGTTACCAGTATATAAAAACATTGGGAGCTAATTTAGTGGGAGCACAGGATGTTTTCTGGCATCCGACTAACCCGGAATTAATTTATTTTATTTTAGAAAACCGCCTGCTTACTATAGATGTATCAAACGAAATAGAAACTATCATTGAAACATTTTCTGCTTATGCTTATGTAAGTACACGTGCAGAAGGAAATATGAGTAATGATGGTCATTATATTGCGCTTGCAGGATACGATACAGTATGGAATTTGATGGATTATATTACTTATGATGTAATTGGTGGTAATATTATCGCTCAGTTAAATTCCGGAATAAACACACAGGATTTCGACTGGTTGTCTATTTCTCCATTAGGAAATTATGTTATTGTGGACTATGCCGATAATGATACCGGACGCTGGCATGGTGTTGAAGTGTATGATCGTAATCTGAATTTTTTATGGCAAAAACCATTGGGGGCAGGCCACACAGATTATGGTCTTGATGGCGATAGTTCTGAAGTATTGATAATGGATGTATATGACATGGACAGTAACATAACATATATCAGAAAATTTAGACTTGCTGATGGAAGTCAAACAAACCTTCTTAGCATTTCCCCGGAGTTTGATGTTCATGAAAGCTGCCGGGCAACTGACCGTTTGGGCTGGGTGCTGGTAAGTACGTTTGATTTTGTTGGTCGTTTAACGGACGACAGCCTTTCCTGGCTTCCATTTGAAGATGAAGTATTTGCTCTTAAAATGGATGGTTCGGGCTCTGTTCAACGGTATGCGCATCATCATAGCAGGCGTTATTCGCCACAAACACCGGATTCAGACAATAGTGTGTATTTCTCAGAGCCTCATGCAACAACCAATCACAATGGAACAAAAATATTATGGGGAAGTAACTGGCGTATAAATATTGGTGTTGATACCAGTGTTGATGCTTATATTGCTGATGTTGGACTGTTGGTAGGCATACCTCAGGAAAATATTGAAAAGGAGGAGAGCGATGTAATGCTGTTTCCTAATCCTGTAAGAAACAGGATGTATATTCAATCAAAAAATGGCACAATACAACACTTTGAAATGAGCATCTTTTCTATTGATGGAAAAGAATTAAAATTGTCTGTACCAGCTGTAATTATTGGCAACATGGCAATATTAGATTATACGGGTTTTACTCCGGGGATTTATCTGATTAAAGGGGAGATTAACAATAAATTTTTTTCAAAACGTCTGGCAAAAATTTCTGAATAAGTTGTGGTTTCTCCGTTTTAAAATTCTTATGGTCATGAGCTAACGGATACTAATGCTATTCTGGCTCAGGAAACGGACAATGCGGATCAAATGCATGGTACATCTGTGGCAGGTATTGCTGCCGGATCGGGTTTTGGAAGTGCAAAGCTTTTGACCCCACTCCTCCATTTTTCACTAATCAAAATTTTCGTACCTTTCGCTTCCCGAAATAAGCATCATTAAAAATGACTATTTACGATAAATATGAAACAATAATAGGTTTGGAAGTACATGCCCAGCTGTCTACTGAAAGCAAGGCGTATTCAAGTGATTCCACAGAGTTTGGTGTGCTTCCCAACACCAATGTAAGTCCAATATCATTAGGGCATCCCGGCACTTTACCCATGACCAATAAAAAGGTGATTGAATACGCTGTTCGTTTGGGGTTGGCTTGTAAATGCACCATTCGTGAGTGGAATGAATATGCCCGTAAAAATTATTTTTATGCAGATTTGCCGAAAGGTTACCAGATAACACAGGATAAAACTCCTGTTTGTACAGGAGGATATATTACTATAAAACAGGAGGACGGCTCAGAAAAAAACATCAACATCACCCGCATTCACATGGAGGAAGATGCCGGTAAAAGCATTCATGATATTGACCCGTTTGATACATTGATCGACTTGAACCGTGCTGGTGTGCCTTTACTGGAAATTGTGAGTGAGCCAGAGATACGCAGTGGTGAAGAAGCCTATAAATATTTAACAGAAATACGTAAATTGGTTCGTTATCTCGATATATGTGATGGCAACATGGAAGAAGGCAGCCTCCGCTGTGATGCCAATGTTTCTGTACGATTAAAAGGCACTACCGTCTTTGGCAAACGTACCGAAATAAAAAACATGAACTCTATCCGCAATGTACAACGGGCTATTGAGTTTGAAGCAAAGCGTCAGATAGAGGCAATTGAAAAGGGGGAAGAAATTTCTCAGGATACCCGCAGCTTTAATGCTGTTACCGGTGAAACTTTTGTATTACGCAGCAAAGAAATGGCCAATGACTATCGCTATTTTCCTGAGCCCGATTTACAACCTGTTGTTGTTAGCCAGGAATATATTGCAAAAGTAAAGAGTACACTACCTCCGCTTCCGAACGAATTATTTAAAAAATACCAATCATTGGGTTTGTCTGGTTATGATGCCGGAGTGTTAACAGAATCGAAAGAAATAGCATTGTATTTTGAAGGCATAATCGCAAAGACCAGAAATATTAAGTCGGCTGCAAATTGGCTAACAGTACAAATAAAATCCTACCTCAATGAAAATGCATTGCATATTTCGGATTTTAAAATTTCACCTGAACGTGTTGCTCAGTTAGTTGATTTTATTGATAGTGGAAAAGTGAGCCATACAATAGCAGTTCAAAAGATCTTTCCTAAAATGATGGAGGAACAAAATAAAACTCCATTACAAATTGCTGAAGAAAATAACTGGATACAGGAAAGTGATACCGATGCTTTGGTAGAATTTGTAAAACAGGCAATTGCCAAATATCCTGAAAAGGTTGTTGAATATAACAATGGCAAGATAAATTTGTTAGGCCTTTTTATGGGAGAGGTGATGAAACTTTCAAAAGGAAAGGCCGATCCGAAAGTTGCTACTGAAATAGTTAAAAAAATGCTTGTAGCTTCTATTTCTAAAGCAGAAAAAACACAATAGAAAACAACTAAATCAAAATGATAAAGAAAGAAATGAGTATTATTTCTCCGGCTTCTGCCAGATTAAGCTGGCGTACCCTAACAACACTATCTATGAAGCTAACACTAAAACAAATATCTATTGCCCTTCCTATTGTTATGTTAGCGGCATGTTCCAACACAAATCCGAAGTCTGGTAATGGAACAGAGGTAAAAGGAAAGTTTAATAATGGTAATGGAAAAACTATTTACTTAGAGCAGATGTTAAGTACAGGATTTAAACCTGTTGATACTACAGAAGTGGATGAAAAAGGAGAGTTTATAATGACTCCTGAAATTAAGGAGCCGGGCTTTTACCGTTTGAAAGTGTCCGACAGAAGTTTTGCTACCTTAATTCTTAATGAAAAAGAAAAAGTTACTGTAAATGGTGATGCCAATGATTTAGGCAATTCCTATACTGTTGAAGGATCTGCCGACTCAAAGTTGTTTTGGGATATCAGTCAGGCTTCTATGAAGAACTATCGTAAACGCGATTCATTACAAAATGTATTTCAGCAATTTGTTAGTACTCATCAAAATGATCCTTCAGGTACTGAGGCGATGAGCCAAACCCTGGAGGTACAGTACACTATGCTGGTTGATCAGCACAATAATTTTCTGAAAGACCTTATTGAAAAAAATCCTTCGTCTCTTGCCGGTTTAGGGGCTATTCAGCAACTGCCTGCGGAACAATTTTTACCGGTTTATTTTAAATTAGATGAGACCTTATTTTCAAAATATCCGAACGTTGATTATGTACAGCGTTTTCATGAAGATGTAGAGAATAAGAAAAAACTTGCAACAGGTGCTGTGGCTCCTGAAATAACCATGAACACGCCTGATGGAAAACCGTTGTCACTTTCTTCATTAAAAGGAAAAGTGGTATTAGTTGATTTTTGGGCATCCTGGTGCGGCCCCTGCAGAAAGGAAAATCCAAACGTGGTAAAAGCATATAATAAGTACAATTCCAAGGGCTTTGATATATTCAGTGTATCATTAGATCAGGATGCAGACAAATGGAAACTGGCCATACAAAAAGATAACCTGACCTGGAAAAACCAGGTATGTGATTTTAAAGGCTGGCAAACACCAGTAGTGCAGTTGTATGATTTTAAAGGTATTCCGTACAATGTTTTACTGGATAAAGAAGGAAAGATTATCGCGAAAAACCTGAGAGGTGAGGAGCTGGAGAAAAAACTCGGGGAGATTTTTAAATAGATATCTCATCTCACATCCACTTATTCCAATGAAAAAGCTACTTGCTGTTTTAAATGTAATTGCTTTTACTTCTGCCACTGCCATAGCGCAACCTTACTTTCAGCAAGAAGTGGATTATACCATTCGGGTGAAATTAGATGATGTAAAGCATGAGCTTACTGCAGATGAAAGCATTGAATATATTAACAATTCACCGAATGAACTTTCTTTTATTTATATGCATTTATGGCCAAATGCCTATAAAGACAATACTACGCCCATGGCAAAAGAATTTTTGCGTCATGGTAACAATGAATTTTATCATGCAAAGAAAGAAGAACGTGGTTATATTGACCAGCTTGATTTTAAAGTTGATGGACAACCCGCTAAATGGGAACTTTTAAAAGATAGTATTGATATTTGCAAACTCTATTTGAATCAGCCTTTGAAAAGTGGTGGAAAAACAACTATCACCACACCTTTTCACGTTAAAATACCTTCCGGAAAATTTTCACGCTTAGGTCATATCGGCCAGTCCTACCAAATCACACAATGGTATCCCAAACCGGCAGTATATGATCGCAATGGCTGGAATTATATGCCCTATTTAACACAGGGCGAGTTTTATTCAGAATTTGGCAGCTTTGATGTAAGTATTACACTTCCTAAAAATTATGTGCTGGGCGCAACAGGAGATATGGTGGATGGCGAAAAAGAGCAGGAATGGCTGAATCAAAAAGTAAAAGAAACAGAAGCAATCGGTTCTTTTGATGCCAAAGACCTTGCATTTCCTGCTTCGGATGCAGAAACCAAAACATTACGCTTTAAACAAACCAATGTACATGATTTCGCCTGGTTTTGTGACAAACGTTATCATGTTTTAAAAGGTGAAGTAGAAACGCCCCATACCAAACACAAGGTTGCCACATGGATAATGTTTACCAATGCCGAAGGATATCTTTGGAAAAAAGCGATTAGCTATGTGAATGATGCTATTTACTACTATTCACTTTGGAATGGCGATTATCCGTACAATCATTGCACTGCTGTTGATGGAACCATCAGTGCCGGAGGAGGAATGGAATATCCTAATATCACAGTAGTTGGCACTTCCAGAACAGCTTTTATGCTGGATGTAGTTATAGCACATGAGGTAGGGCATAACTGGTTTTATGGAATGTTGGGCTCTAATGAGCGTATCCATCCATGGATGGATGAAGGAATTAATTCTTTCAACGAATTGCGCTATGTTCGTGCTAAATATCCGAACCAGAAACTGATAGGTCGTATGGCTGATAATCTTGTGGGAGAAGCATTTGACTTAACACGCTATAAACAAAAAGTCCAATATGAATTGTCCTACCTGTTTTCGGCATCAAAAAATGAAGATCAGCCGATAGAATTGCCTGCCTATAAGTATTCACAAATTAATTATGGTGGAATAGTATATTCTAAAACAGCTATTGTTTTTGATTATCTGATGTCTATTGTTGGGGAAAAGGACATGGAAAAAGCAATGCAGCATTATTTTGATCAATGGCATTTTAAACATCCTCAACCGGCTGATATGAAAAAAGCACTGGAAGAATCAACGGGCAAAGACCTTACCTGGTTTTTTGATGACATGATTAATTCTACAAAAAAAATAGATTATAAAATAAAGTCCGCTACAAAAAATGCCGATGGTTCCTGGAACATCAATGTAAAGAATAAGGCAGATATCAAAGGCCCATTATTTGTTCAGGCCATAAAAGATAAAGAAGTAGTTCAAAAAGCGGTCTATGAAGGATTTGGAGGTGCAAAAACCTTATCCTTTCCTAATCCTGGCAGCGAAATAGATCATTTTAAAATAGATTACAATGAAGAAATTCCTGAAATCAACAGGAAAAATAATACTATTAAAACCAAGGGCATTTTCAAAAAAGCAGAACCGCTAAAACTTCAACTGTTCGGAAGTCTTGATAATCCTGATAAAACACAACTTTTTTACTCTCCTGTTCTTGGCTGGAATAACTATAACCGGTGGATGTTCGGCTTTACATTTTATAATCATCTGTTACTTCAAAAGAAATTTGAATTTGAACTACTGCCCATGTATAGCTTTGGTACCAGCGATATAACAGGTTATGGCCATATTGCTTATAACATTTTTCCAAACGGTTCACCTTTTCAAAATATCAGTCTGGGTATAACGGGAGCTCGTTATGCCTATTCCAAACAACCTTTTGATATGAACTTCAATAAAATAGCTCCGGAAGTGACGATTGAGTTTAAAAAAATACGCTGGAATAGTAAATTACACAGTACATTGAGATATAGAAATATTAATATCATCAGCGATAGATACAGTAGCAGCTATACCGGCCCTGAGTTTATTTACTCAAAAACACAAACCAAACACAGGTATAATGATATTACTTATGAACTATCAGGACATGATGCTGTACAACCTTTTACAATATGTATTAATGCGCAGGAAGGCGGACAACGCAACTATAATTCAGGGCTTGTTATTGATGAAATGGTTAAACTTTCCTTAACAGCTTATTATAAATATAAATTCAAACAAAAAAATAAAGGTATTGATGTGCGGCTGTTTGCCGGAGCTTTTATCGGAACAACTCCTCTTGATGCAGCACCTTACCGTTTCCGCTTAAGCGGACAGCGCGGTTACCAAGATTACCTGTACGATCATATTTATCTGGGGCGAACCGAAACAGATGGAGTACTTGCCAGCCAGTTTACGGAGACAGATGGTGTTTTTAAATTTTATTCACCTGTGGGGCAAACAGGAAAATGGCTGACAGCATTAAACATAAAATCCTCCTTAGGAAATCTGAAACTTCCGGTTAAACTATATGCAGATATAGGAACCACGGCAGATGATGGCTTAAGCTCTGAGAAGCTGTTGTACAATGCTGGTGCCTGTCTTTCTTTTAGTGATAAAATTTTTGAGGTATATTTCCCACTTTTGCTTTGTAAAGATTTTCAGGATTATAAATCTGCAGCAGATTTGAATTATATGGAAACTGTAAGGTTTACTTTAAATTTGAATTTGCTTAATCCATTTGGACTTATTAAGAGTATTGATTTGTAAAGAGAACTACCTTAATTTTGTATAGTGATTATAATCTTATACCATTACTTATTATGTTTTAGTCCAGCTTCAGAATCAATAACCATCAAATGGTTACAGCGTACGTACCCGGTAATAATAAGTGATGTTTGGAGTTAATCCAAATAAACCATAACTAAATGTATAGGCACTGCACTGTGTGCCTTGGAAAAAATACTTTAATTTTAGCACTTGTAAGTATGTCCATAGTTTTTGTGTTTGGTAGACCTTACACCTATGAACTTTGGCTGCTGGTACCACAATATCAGCAGCCTAGGCTGTTTGGGCCGGCTGGTGTGAAAGCCATCTGACCTTAAAAAAACAAATTATATACAGATGATAAGGCTTAATTTTTTTGTTTTTCTTCTTCTCTTCTTCTCAAGTGATGTTATTTCTCAAAATCCAACAATAGATTCTTTAAAAAAGGTTGCTGATGCGGCATCATCTGATACCGCTAAAGTGAATGCACTGATAGAGTTAAGCTGGCAGTTAATGATAATTGGGGATTATGAAACAAGCATTTCTGAGGCACAGAAAGCATATCAGCTTGCACAGCACATTAATTTCAAAATGGGAGAAGCAAATGCTTTTTCTTCAATGGCCTCCAATTATCTCTATGAGGGAAACCATACAAAAGCCCTGGAATTTTATTTTAAAAGTTTAAAAATAGTTGAACAGACAGGAGATGAAAAACTTGTAGCCAAACATTTTGGTAACATTGGAAACGTGTATTACAGCCTTACTGACTACTCCAATGCATTGATATACTATCAAAAAGCATTTGACATAGCAAAAGCTCAGGGAGATAAGGATCGGATGCCTGCTTTCCTGGTAAATATCGGAAATGTATACAATGAACAAAAAAACTATGATAAAGCGCTGGATTTCTACTTAAAATCCCTCGAATTATATGAAGAAACTAAAAATGAAAAGGGAAAAGCCGTTGTCCTCGGAAATATTGGAAAACTACTTTATTTAAAAGGAGATAATAATAGAGCCTTAGATTATTTTTTTAAAGCATTAAAATTAAGAGAACAGTTGGGAGATAAAAGAGGAGTGGAAACCAATGTGGGTAATATCGGAGGTGTATATATTTCGCTTGAAAAATATAAAGAAGCTGAGGATTATATTAGTAAAGCCATTGAAATTGCTTCAGAAATTGGTGATATAGAGGGGGTTATGTATTTTAATAATTCTTTAAGCGATTTGTTCGCCAGAAAAAAAGACTGGGAACAATCATTGAATTATTATAAAAAATATATTGTAATTAAAGATAGCCTTTTTAATGAAACAAAAAGCCAGCAAATTGCTGAAATGCAGACAAAATTTGATGTTGATAAAAAAGAAAAAGAATTAGTCCTATCTAAACAAAAGCAACAATTTACTACCTATAAAGCCTATTTCTTAGCAATTATTCTTCTATTAGTCTCTCTATTAGCAGTAGTATTAATAAACCGCCAGCGTATAAAAATAAAAAGACAAAAAGAAGCACATGAACTGGAACAGCAATTGACTCAAAATCAATTAGAAAGAAATAAATTAGAAAAAGAAAACTTAGAAGCAAATCTGTTACTTAACCAGGAAAAATTAAATCATATTACTGACCTTTTTAAAGAAAAATCTAAGCTGATGGATAAAATGCAGGAACAACTGGATAAAGTCAGAGCTGAAAATGCTGAAGAAAAAGGTGTTAAACAACTGTTAACCAGTATTGAAGAATACATCGATCCTAATGAATATTGGGAAGAGTTTATCACCAGCTTTAATTTAGTAAACAAAAGTTTCTTTGATCAGATAACAAAAAAATACCCAGACCTTACCAAAAATGAATTACGCTTATCTGCTCTCATAAAATGTAATCTGGGCAATAAAGAAATAGCTAACATTTTACACATTTCACCCGATTCGGTAAAAAAATCCAGAAATCGTCTACGGAAAAAACTTCAGTTAGAAATAGATGACAGCCTTACCAAATACATACAGTTTTTGAATTAGTTATTAGACACAGATTCACAGATTAAATAATCTTTTATATTAATCTGTGAATCTGTGCTGTCTTAATTTTGGGGGACATTATAATAATTATACTACCAAAGTCAATTCCACTCCTTTTACTAGCTCCCCCTATATGTTGAATATCCATAAGGGTTTAAAAGTAATGGTACATGATAGTGAGAGTTGTCGGCTATTTCAAAAGTAATGGTAACAGAAGGATAAAAGCCTTTTGTTCCTTGATTTTTAAAATAAGAAGCAGTATCAAATACCAAACGATAAATACCGGGTTTTAATTTAACTTCAGCGTTAAGCAAGTTGGGAAGCCGTCCATCAGCATTTGTTTTGCCTGCACCCAACTGTTTCCATTCTTCAATGTTAGTTAATTGATCCAGCACTATTGAAATATTTTGTGCAGGCTCACCTATAGTAGTATCTAAAACATGTGTGGTTATCTGGCTCATGTTGTTATTAATTTATTCAATCGGATATGTGTAATTTTATTTTGTTCTTTTCTGGCAATTTTATATTCCGTTTCAGTGTCATTCATTAAACGCTCTTTGAGTAAAACAAGCATTTCATCAGCCGTTTTACCTGTTGCACAAACAATAAAAATATATCCAAATTTTTTTTCATACGATTCGTTTGCATCTGCAAGTTCCTGAAGGGTTTCTAGTGCAGCCACATTGACACCCGCCTGTTCACCCGATGCCCATTCTTTAGTGGAAGCAAATTTTTTTCCAAGGCTTTTTAAATCACCAATTTTAGGATGGTGCGAAAAGGCTTCTAACACTTCTTCATTTCCGCAGCTTGTCCAAATCATATCAGACAGCCGTACTAACTCTTCTTTGTTTTTATAAGGTCTGAGAGCTAACAGGTTTTGTGCCCATATGGTGCATCCGCAGCATTTGAATAAAGCATCAAAAGATTCTTTTTTATCTATGGCATTTAATTCTTCAATAGTCATTTATAATCCGATGTGGCCCACCCATAACGTGGCAGATAAATACAAAAAAAATACTGAAAAATTTACAAATGAATTAATCCAATTTACTGCAAAACGCGGTATGGCTGTGCTTTGCCAGACACAATCCCCATAACCTCATATCCCCCTTCGCACGAGCGGTTACGTGCAACATCGGTTTCATTGTTCGCCCTGCGGGCGCAACGAAACCTTAGCTGTTACAGGGCGTTTTTCTTCTGTCGTATAAAAGTCTCACTGTCACTAAATCCGTCAGCCTTTATAAATTTTTTGAACTGCTTTTTTGTCGTTGTGAATTTGTATGGCGGAACAGTGTCTTGTGCTGTTTCAGTTATTTCCTTTAGGTTGTCAAGGTCAAGTTTTGTCGAGATACTGCCAATTACAAGTTGTCCTTTTGATAATTGAATTTTCCTTACTTCCCAACTTTCTTTGTCGTAACGAGTGTTTAAAAAATAATAGCCTTTGAATTTTCGCACAACATTGTCGTAGTTCATTTGAAATAAGGTATCGATGTAATGAATGTGAGTTACCAAACTGTCACCATAACGCTTTATTAAAGTCCGCTCATTTGTTTTTAAGTCAATAACTGTGTCACCCACAAGTCTTGAGTTGCTGTCAAGTTGATTTGAATGAACCTTGTAGTCATAGTCGTAAATTCTTTTAATTAATTTATCGCTGATTGAAAGCGTTGAATTGTCTGACAAGCTTATATATTGCCCTTGCAAACGATTTGGAAATTTAGATAAGTTGTCTGTGTCAGTTGGTTGTGGTTCGTTAAAAGTCACGGGGGGGTCACAAGCAAACAAACTTGTCAAAATGATAAATGTCGATATTATTTTTAGTCGTTTCATTGTCGGTTGTGTCGTATTTTAAAATGCCCTATAATGTTATGACAGCTAAGAGAAGTGCCCCCTTAACCCACCAAGTTCTTTTATTCTGCTAATGTACGAATTTGCACCGAATTTTTAAAAAAAAAGCGTCCTGAAAAACAAGACGCAATCCCCATAACCTCATATCCCCCCTTCACACAAGCGGTTACGTGCAACATCGGTTTCATTGTTCGCCCTGCGGGCGCAACGAAACCTTAGCTGTTATTATTATGATGTTCCCGGTGGAAAAGAAACAGGCTGTGGCTCTGTTAATCTTATCAACCATCTGCATCAGAACGCCTCACTGATTGTAACTATAAATAAAAGTCCGGATGAATGGGCGGCTATGCTTGATGATGAAGTACTGGCAACTGCTATCCTGGACAGAATCCTTTACAATTGTGAAATCATCAAACTAACCGGAAAACTTTTTCGAATGGATAACAGAAAAACAATTTTCTCTAAAAATAGTTTAAACAAATCAGATATATTTGTGTTTTATAGATTTGTGATTAATATCTATTTTTTGTGTTTATGAGAAAACTATTGAATGAAGAGTTGAATAGAAAATCTGTAGAAGAATTTAAGAAGGCACTCAAAACGCCTATTATAATTGTTCTTGATAACGTCCGCAGTTTAAACAATGTAGGTTCTGTTTTCAGAACTGCCGATGCTTTTTTGGTGGAAGCTGTGTATCTGTGTGGTATTACAGGAACTCCACCAAACAAAGACATTCAGAAAACAGCTTTAGGTTCAACAGAAAGTGTTGCCTGGAAATATTATAAAACTACACCTGGGGCTGTCAATGAATTAAAACAAAATGGGTACATTGTATACGCTGTTGAACAAACAGAATCAGCCATAATGCTAAATAATTTTAAACTCGGTAAAAACGAAAAATTAGCAGTTGTTTTTGGTAATGAAGTAAAGGGAGTGCAGCAAGAGATTATTGATACCAGCAACGGAGTTATAGAAATACCACAAGTTGGTACCAAGCATTCATTAAATATTGCAGTAAGTGTTGGAATTGTTATTTGGGATATATTTCAAAAAATACAATAGTTTATAAAAAATAAGCAGTTTCTTAAAAAAACAGGGCTGACTCCATTTTTGGAGTCAGCCCTGTTTTTTTAAGAAATTACTATTATTGTTGAACAATAATATCATGAAATTTGATAAATTCTGCGTCATCGATCGCCATTTGCCTGAATGAGGCGTCCTTCTGGATAGCAATTGTTATATTACTTTTAACAATATCTGCTTTGCCTTGGCGAGCACCAGCTATGGCTTTTAAATAATAAGAAATAGCTGCATCTTTTTCCTGTGAATTGTCAATGGTTGAGATGGCAGCTTCATTATTTTTATTCAACAATTTAGCTAAAGCAGCATTAAAAGTATTGTAACTTCCAAAATTACTTATGGCAGCAGCATAATTCCCATTTTGTATTTCTATTATTCCCATGTTATAAGACACTTCGGTACCTGCACTCGTGGCTGATTTATATAATTCCATTGCCTTTTTACGGTCACCTTTCCAACGAGCTACAATACCCAGATTATTTTTAACTATCGCATTATTCGCAGACAATTCATCAGCCTTTTTCAAAGCAGCTTCGGCATCGTTCAATTTGTTTAATAACAAATAAATATAGCCAACATTGTTAGACGTTCTCCAATCGTTGCCATACTTTGCCTGTGCTTTTTTATAGATATCAAGCTTAGCATTAAGGTCATTGGTTAGTGTGGCTCCATATAAAAGTTCTTCTACAGATAAGCTATCAGGAGAAGATGCAGCCAAAGATTTAATTTGTTCATCGGAACGGCTTTTTTCTTCAGCATTCAGAGTAAGAACAGCCCTACGCAGTTTAGGCAATATTTTATCAGCAACTTCTAAGTATGTTTTTGATAAGTTCTTGATTTCTCGTTCACGCACTTCTCCATCAGGATACATTGTTAAAACACGTAAAATCAAATCTTTATCAGCAATAGTAGAAGATTCCATCGCTTTTTTAAAACCTTCCCAGTCTTCCGCTGTGGTTACTTTATTATAAAATGATTCTGTTGTACCGGCATCCAATTTCATTTTTTTATCCTTAAACATAGCCATCAGTGCTGTTGTTGCTTCTTTTGCACGGTCTTCAGCAAGATTACCATTTAAAGTCAATTCTCCATCAGGCGATGCGTATGCAGAAATATTCATGTTTTTGAAATTATAACCCTTTGAAAGTCCCGTTGTAATAAATTCTTTCAATGCTTTCAGTTCTTCACTAGTTAGCTCAGTAGCCCGTACCTGAGACTGGTTAATAGTGAAGAAAATATTGGCTGTTTGACTACGGGGAACAGTTTTTACAAAATTGTCCTTCGCCATTATGGGTTTTTCATCATTTTTTACCAACAAAGGCGTTACTACAGTTCCATCAGCAATTTTTTTAGCAGGAAGATCTTTGGTCTTTTTCTTAACCTGTCCGGTTGCTTTTACTTCCAGAATAGATTTTTTCATTTCAGGGGTATAAGCAAATTTTTCAGATGTATATGAAAAACTGCCGCCCTTTACATTTGTTATTTTTTGTCCGTTACCTTCTACTTTTTCTCCAATCAGAACTACTGGTTTTAGCTCTTTTTCACCACCATTGTATTTTATTACGGGAGTAGTAGTAACTGTAGCTTTTTTCGGAAATATTTTTTCGGGATATGTCCCGTTGATACTTACTACTATGCTATCACCATGCATTTCCATAGGATCTGGTGTAACTGCATAAGTAATTTTATCAGCATTCTTAACCAACTTGGCAAGTCCGTCACAAGAGCTGAATCCAACCGCTGCAACTATTGCCAAACCGAGTATTTGTAAAGATTGATTTTTCATTTTATTTAGTTCGCATGAATATTTTTTTCCATTTCTTGGTGGATGGAATGACGCGCAAAAGTAATTAAATTTTCAAATAAGTGAAATTTTATTCGAATAATAACACATTTAAATCTGGACTAAAAAAGCATACCCAAAATCTTAGGCAGTTATTCTTGTTATACCTATAACATAAGGCTTATTAATTAATTCCTGAAGTAGATTGTAATCTCGTTCACTATTGGCAAAATCAATATTATTTACATCCACAATCAGAATTCTTAGCTCATTCAATTGTTTAATAAACTCAAAGTATGCAGTCTGTATTTTTATCAGGTAATTATCTGGTATTTGCTGTTCATAACTTCTTCCCCGTTTTTTAATGTTTTCCTGCAACCGCTCAATATCATGATAAAGGTATACAAATAGATCCGGCTTAGGCAGTGAACTATTGATGATATGGAAAAGCTTTGAATATAAACCAAACTCGTCACTTCCAAGGTTTGCTTGTGCAAAAATTAAAGACTTTAAGAAGAAATAGTCTGAAACAATATTCGGTCTGAAAAGATCATGGATATTAAGCTCATTCTTTAGCTGTTGGTAACGTTCAGCCAAAAAAGAAAGCTCAAGAGGAAAAGCATGTTTTTCAGGATTTTCATAAAATTTTGGCAAAAAAGGGTTTTCGGCAAACTGCTCCAATATCAAACGGGCATTATAATCTGTAGCAAGTTTCTTTGCTAAAGTAGTTTTCCCGGCTCCAATATTTCCTTCTATAACCGTAAAATTATATAATGTCTGTTTGTTGGCCATTTTTTTGAAACTTGGTTATTCTTAAATCATCAGAGCTATCCTCAAGTAGTGTAGTAATATTTTTTTTAAGTACAGGATGAACAAAATTAGCAGCTATCTCTGCCATAGGCACAAGTACAAATTTTCGCAAATGCAAATAAGGGTGGGGCACCTTTAAATCAATACTATCAATAATAGCATTGTTATAAAACAAAATGTCTATATCCATTGTTCGCTCCATCCACTTTTGTTCATTGCGTGTACGTCCCAATGATTGTTCGATGGATAACAATATTTTTAGTAAATCGGTTGCAGAAAAAGGTGTCTCAATACATAAGGCCTGGTTTAAAAAATCAGGTTGGTTTACGTTTCCCCAGGCAGCAGTTTCATAAATATTCGATTTTTTAATGATTATTCCCGCTTTCTCCGAGATTACCTCCACTACTCTTTCCAAATTCTTAAATTTGTCGCCAATATTACATCCCAATATCAGGTAAACAGTATTCATTCGCGCAAAGATAGAAAACATCAATAACAAAAAAACTGTTCCCGAATAAGTAACAGTTATATTGTTTTAACAATTATGCAATAATGTTTAAAAAGGTATATTTGCCATGTTTTATACTTTAAAGCTAAAATGATTTTTTTAGGATTATTTAAAGAAAGTATTCTTTTTGCCCTCACAGCTTTAACTGTTAACAAACTGCGGACTTTTCTTTCCCTTTTGGGTATCACTATAGGTATTTTTGCTATCATCACTGTATTCACCGTTGTTGATTCCTTGGAACAGAACCTGCGCAAAAGTGTACAAAGCCTGGGTGATGATGTAGTTTTTATAGATAAATGGCCTTGGACATTTGAGGGAAATTACCCTTGGTGGAAATATATGAACCGACCATTACCTGAATATAAAGAGCTGGATGATATCATTCAAAAATGTAATGGGGCTCAGGCAGCAGCATTTCTCATCAATTCCCGCATCACTATTAAATATAAAAACAGCAGTATAGAAAATGTAACTATTGTTTGTGCTTCCCATCAATACGACCAGGTAAAAAATTTTGAAATAGCTGATGGTCGTTATTTTACCGATATAGAATCTTCCTCTGGCCGACCTGTTGCCATAATTGGCAGTGTGCTGGCTGAAGCTTTATTTCTTAACCAAAGTCCGTTAGGACAAACTGTAAAAATTAATGGTGCAAAAGCAATTGTTGTAGGGGTTTTTAAAAAAGAAGGAGAAAGTATTTTAGGTGGAAGTCCTGATACACAGGTTCTTGTTCCCGTAAATTATGCCCGTAGCCTTATTGATATCCGTAATGAAGACCTCGACCCTCAAATCATGGTTAAGGCAAAACCTGGTATTAGTAATGAAGAGTTAATAGCAGAACTCACCGGATTAATGCGTTCAATACATAAACTGAAACCTTTGATTGAAGATGATTTTGCTTTAAATCAAACCAGCCTTATTTCCCAACAATTTGATAGTATGTTTGGTGTGGTTGGTATCGCAGGATGGATTATTGGCGGGTTTTCAATCCTGGTTGGAGGATTCGGAATTGCCAACATCATGTTTGTTTCCGTTAAAGAACGTACCAATATCATTGGAATTCAAAAATCATTAGGAGCAAAAAACTATTTTATTCTCTCACAATTTTTATTTGAAGCCGTATTTCTTTCATTGATAGGAGGTATGATTGGTCTAATGGTGGTTTTTATAATAACATTGCTGGCAGGCGATTCTTTTGGTATGGAAATATCACTGAGCAGGTCTAATATAATTTTAGGCTTCACCATTTCAATTTTAATTGGTGTTGTATCAGGATTTGTACCAGCATATAGCGCCTCTCAGCTCGATCCTGTAGAAGCTATTCGTGCAAACTAGGTTACGTTACGCATATAACGGATAAGGCATTCCGATCCACCTTAGGCGAAAGGAATCTTTTTCATCAGAAAGTGTTTTATATCTCATGTTACGCAAAGAAAAAGATTTAAAAATGATAGACTTTTATACTTATAATGGACAAGAGAATTGATAAAGAGAGAAGGGTAATTTTCTCAAAAAGACAATAAAAGTGACTGCTTTAAAAAATTCATACTCACTATCATTGTCATTTCGAATCCTGCTGAAAGCAGGAAGAGAAATCTTTGCAATTGATTGACAAGATTTCTCACTGTGTTCGAAATGACAGGTGGAAATATAGAGATATTCTAAATTAGATATAAATTTTGCGTAATATCAGTTATATTATGGAATTTACCCAAAAACGACCCAAATTAATCTCAATTGTTTGCATTTTAGGTTTTATATGGATTGTTTTCAGCTTCCCATCCGTATTCTCCCCATCAATCAAAAATCTTGGCGATTGGTACCCGGCTTTGTTTGGCTTAATTGTGGCATGTAATTTTATTGCCTATATCGGTGTATGGCACATGAAAAAATGGGGTGTTGGTTTATACATCATTACCTTTTTTATAAAAGAAATAATTCTTATTTTAATAAATGATATGAGTTATGTTGGATTATTCTTCTCCGCTTTGTTTATTGGTATCATGTTGTTTTTTTATAAGCGTATGGATATAAATTTGTAAAGCTCCCCCTTACAAGTTATTGGTTGTCAGAGAAAAATAATGTTTTGTGCCCAATGCAACCTTTTAATTAATCACAACATCATTTTGAGAGTAAAATGCAAAATGCGCTTTTTCTTTTTAATGCCTATACTCAATTGAAAACATAAAACAATCTATATCCCTCTCCTTTTAAAGGAGAGGGGAAGGGGAAGAGGTTAAGTCGTTTTATATTTCCAAATAGAGTATACAGAAAGCTTAAATAGATAAGTTAGTCTGCAATTATACGGTATTTGGCTTATTTTTACTATCTTTGCCTGCCCGAAAAAACACACAATTCAAAAACAATGATGAAATTAAAACAATTACAAAATTCATTGGTGGTTTTACTCTTTATTACCTGCTCTGTAAAAGCTCAGTTAATAACAAATAATTCATTAACTCCTGCACAGTTGGTTCAAACTGTATTACTCGGTAGTGGCGTTACCGCAACAAATATCACATACAATGGAGCATCTATAGCAATAGGTGAATTTGATGGCTCCAATTCCAACATTGGACTTCCTGCTGGTGTACTTATGACTTCAGGTGGTATTGTCAATGCTGTCGGACCTAATAACACATCTGGTGCTTCAACAGGCAATAGCTTATCCGGAGACCCGGATTTAGACCAGATTATGTCTCCCACCATGAGTTATGATGCTTGTATTCTTGAGTTTGATTTTATACCAACTTCAGATACAGTAAAATTCCGATATGTTTTCGGCTCCGAAGAATATATGGAGTATGTGAGTACTACACCGGGTGGAATTAATGATGGTTTTGGTTTTTTTATCAGTGGTCCGGGAATTACAGGTACATTTAGCAACAATTCTAAAAATATAGCAATAATTCCGGGCACAACGCTTCCCGTTACCATGTTTAATCTGAATTTGAATAATAATGGAGCTTATTATTTTGATAACGGTGATGGTTACGGAACAGGTACTGCTCCCAATGGTCTGACAGTTCAGTATGATGGTTTTACTGTTCCTATGACAGCAATTACTAATGTTCAGTGTGGACAGACATACCATATTAAAATTGCAATTGCTGATGGAGGAGATGGTATTCTTGATTCCGGTGTGTTTTTGGAAGCGGGAAGCTTCGCCAGTGCCGGAAGCGCAACCTTAACTTCTTCAACAAATTTTGGCGGCACCATTGCTGGTAATGATTCTATCATATACGAAGGATGTGGCTTTGCAGCCCTGCTTATTGTAAGAGGCACTGCGGATACCGCTAACGCACAAACTTTTAACTATAGTTTAAGTGGTACTGCAATTAATGGAACTGATTTTGACTATGTTGCTGATACAGTTTATTTTGCTCCCGGACAGGATTCTGCATTTGTAATTATTAATTCTCTCGCTGATTTATTGATTGAATCAATGGAAACTGTTACAATGTCGCTTTATGCTTCTTCCACTTGTGGTGGAAATGATACATTAACAAAAACAATATATATTATAGATACGCCACCACTTAACGTTACTCTGAATGATGACACGGCTCTTGTTTGCCCCGCTCAGAATTTATTTTTAACAGCACAAACAATAGGTGGGGTTGCAATTGGTAACTATACATATACATGGACAAATTATCCTGGTTCAACAACTGATACCCTGCACATTAACCCATTAACAACCACTTCCTATATCGTAACCGTTACCGATAGTTGTGGTAATACCGCATCCGACACATGTACCGTAAGTTTTGCTGCTTATATACCCATGCAGCTAACCCTTAATAATGATACAACAATATGCGGAGGTGGTCAGGTATTCCTTGATGCCAATGTAACTAACGGATTACCAATCTATAATTATAACTGGACACCTGATGTTGTTCTGCAGGATACAGCAACGGTTTCCCCTGTTAACTCAACTACTTATATTTTAAATGTCACAGATGCCTGTGGGTATACAGTGGCTGATACGGTAAATGTTACCGTATATCCTATAAGCACAAATTTTGACTATTCCTTTGCTACCAACCAAACAGTAACCTTTAGCAATATGTCATCAGGTGCCAGTTCTTATTATTGGGATTTTGGTGATGGCTCCGAAGACTCAATATCCTCAGAAGCAGACCCCGAGCACTATTATGTAAATGAGGGTACATATACTGTAACCCTTATTGCTACTAATCAAAATGGCTGTCTGGATACTGTTGGCAAAAAAATAGAAATTATACCCGACTTTTATTTCTTCTTTCCCAACTCATTCACTCCAAACAAAAATGATAAGAATGAATATTATATGGGTTCCGGAACCGGGATTAAAACATACCGGATGCGGATCTATAATCGTTGGGGCAACCTGATTTTTGAATCTAATGATCCGCTTGTCGGGTGGGACGGAACATATAAAGGAATAACAGCAGAAGGAGAATCATTCGTTTGTGTTTTTGACCTGGAAAGTTATGGAGGAAAAAAAACAAGACGCATGGGCAACGTTAATCTAATACGATAAAGGTCTTATATTTTTTCCCTATAACTGATAGTAAATATCTATGATCTTTAATAAAACAGTTTTAAATAAGGTTTCCATACTTTTTATTGCCTTTTTAATTCATTTCGCAGCCAGTGCACAGTTATCCGTTGACGGTACATTAACACCTGCACAATTAGTACAGAATATTTTATTAGGACCTGGTATAACCGTCAGTAATATTACATATACGGGAGTTGGTAATGCCAGAGGGACTTTTAATGGCTCTTCTTCCAATATCGGATTTAATTCTGGGGTTCTTCTTACCTGTGGAGATATCGTTAATGCCGTTGGCCCTAATAACACCAGTGGGGCATCCGTTTCAAATAGTTTACCCGGTGACCCGGATTTAGATATAATAATGTCTCCTACTATAAGCTATGATGCTACCATCCTTGAATTTGATTTTGTTCCTCTTTCAGATACTGTTAAATTTAGATATGTATTCGGCTCCGAAGAATATATGGAATGGGTGAGCCCAACCCCTGGTGGTATTAATGATGGATTTGGCTTTTTTATAAGCGGACCCGGAATTAATGGCCCATTCAGTAATAATGCTGAAAATATTGCCATTATACCAGGTACAACATTACCCGTTACTATGTATAACTTAAATCTGAACAATAATAGCGCATATTATTTTGATAATGGTGATGGTTTTGGTACAGGAACCGCACCGGATGGTGCATCTGTACAATACGATGGATTTACAGTACCTCTGACCGCTATTGCTGCTGTGCAATGCGGTCAAACATATCATATTAAAATTGCCATTGGCGATGGAGGAGATGGTGTTCTTGATTCTGGGGTGTTTCTCGAAGCAGAGAGCTTTTCAAGCCCCGGTGTTAGCATTATTCCTCAGATTAGCTATGGCGGACAAAATGATTCCACGTTATTCGAAGGATGTGGTAATGCTTGTATATTATTTGTCAGAGGTGGAACACTTGCCGGTTCAGATACTGTTAACTTGGTAATAAGCGGAAGCGCTGTCAATGCTACTGATTATTATGATGATGCTGGCGGACCAGGTACTCCTGTTCCAAGCCAGATAATCTTCCTGCCTGGCGAGGATTCTGTTTCATTTTGTTTGACAGCCGTTTCTGACCTAAATACAGAAGGACTTGAATCAATTGTTCTTACTATACCTGCTCACAGTGTTGGTACTTGTATACAGCCTGCTATTTCTTCTACCATTTATCTGAATGAATATGCCCCTATTGTTCTTACAACAAGTAATGATACTGTTTTATGTAATTCTATTGCTCCTGTACAATTAATGGCCAATGTAACGGGTGGGATACCTCCATATACTTATTCATGGACTAATGGTGCAGGAACAACCCCAAATCCTATCGTTAATCCAACAACAAATACAACCTATGTAATAACGGTAAATGATGCATGTAGCGGCTCTCCTGACCCCACTCCTGCTGTAATAGATAGCGTTAGCGTTTCAATAATTGCAATCCCTTCAATTACTTATACTGTAAGTTATGGCGGAACAAATGATTCTACTTTTTATGAGGGTTGCGGGCAAGCCTGTATCTGTTTTGTAAGGACAATAGGTATAACTCAATCGGCTACATATACATTAAACATTGCTGGTACAGCACAAAATGGAGTCGATTACAGTCCGGCATTGCCTTCGCAGCTCGTCTTTGCCGCTGGACAGGATTCGCTGACCTATTGTATACAAGGTACAACTGATGGTTCAGGTGAAATAGCAGAAACTATTGTTTTGTCAATTGATACCACGGGCATTTGTAACACAAATGTTAATAACACCCTTTACATTGTTGATAATAATCCATTGCTGATAACAACGTCTGATACAATACTATGCGATACTGTCGGTCTTATAACAATATCGGCTGGTGTAACAGGTGGTGTACCGCCCTATACGTATTCCTGGACAAATGGGGCAGGAACTGCTTCAAACCCCACAGTCAATCCAACAGTAAATACTACGTATGTAGTTACCGTGAACGATGCCTGTAGCGCTTCTCCCGATCCTACACCTGCTGTAATTGATAGTGTAACTGTTTCATTGCTTACAATTCCTGCAATTACAGTTACTGTTAGTTATACAGGAAGCACTAATCCTGTTTTCTATGAGGGGTGTGGTCAGGCCTGTATTTATTTTGTACGAAGTCTGGGTATAGCTCAGGCTACTACTTATACCCTTGATATCGCAGGCACAGCTCAAAATGGTGTTGATTATAGCCCTGCATTACCTGCTCAGTTAGTCTTTGCTGCCGGCCAGGATTCCCTGTATTATTGTATACAAGCTATAGCAGATGGCACGGGAGAATCTTCAGAATCAATTCTTTTAACAATTGATACAACAAATGGTTTATGCGCTCTTAGTGCAACTCAAACACTTAATGTTGTTGAACCCGCTCCTCTTGATTTAAATGCAGGCAGTGATACCATCCTTAACTGTGTAACCGGCCCTGTTAACCTGTTCGCAAATGCTACCGGAGGCATACCGCCATATACATATACATGGTCAAACGGAGCAGGTTCTGTGCCTACACAAACTGTTACACCTCCTTCAAGCACTACTTATTTTGTTACAGTTGCAGACGAATGTTCCGGCAGCCCCGATCCTACACCTGACATTTCAGATAGTATTCAGGTTATACTAAATATTCCAACTCCAATGACTGTAAATGCAGGAGAGGATGTAACCGCATGTCCTGATGATATTGTTAATTTAAGCGCAACAGCAAATGGAGGAGCCCTGCCTTATATATACTTGTGGACAAGTTCGGGTACTGACACAGTGAACTCTCCTAATACAGCAACTACAAGCCTTCTTGCAACAATTACCACTCAATATAACATTTCTGTTACAGATAATTGTGGCAACTCTCAAGCTGACCAGGTTATGGTCAATGTTGAAACTAATTGCCTTTTGAATATTCCTAATATTATTAGTCCTGATAACCGTGGTTCTGCTTTAAATGAAACCTTTTATATCGAAAACCTGGATAGATTTCCGCCAAGCTCATTAGTAATATACAATCGTTTTGGGAATAGGTTATACGAGTCTTCTAATTATCAAAACAATTGGAATGGAAGTAAATATGCTGATGGAACTTATTATTATGTGCTTACTGTTCCTGCTGCCGGTCAGGTTCTTGCAAAGGTGAAAGCCTCCAATCTATCGGACAGCTATAATGAAACTACAGCCGGTACTGATAAAGTGTTTTCAGGTTTTTTTCAAATAGTAAGGTCTAAATAATCTGTTTAATCATTGAACCCTCTATCGCGTAATATGTAATAAATGAAAAATGAAGTCCCTGCGCTGTTTCATTTTATTGTTTTTTTTATGCTCACTTAAATGCCTTGCTACGCATATTGTTGGTGGAGAAATTTATTACGATTATCTGGGTAGTAATAATTATAGAATTACATTAAAGCTTTACAGAGATTGTTATACTGGCCAGGCTCTATACGATGATCCTGCTACAATCTTCATTTTTAATTCTTCAGGAGTTTTTATTGATAGTGTTGAAATAGCTTTTCCTGGTTCTGATACTTTGCCTTCTACTATCAATAATCCTTGTTTTGTACCACCCACTAATGTTTGTGTGGAAGAAGCCATTTACCAGACAAACATAAATTTACCGCCTATTTCAGGGGGATACAATATTGCTTATCAGCGCTGTTGCAGAAATAATTCAATCTTAAACATAACAACTCCGGGAGATGTTGGTTCCACGTATATGGCTCATATACCGGATCCAACTTTAGCAGTCAATAATAGTAGTCCTCATTATGCCAGTTTTCCTCCCATTTTTATATGCTCGGGAGTGCCGTTAAGTTTCAATCATTCTGCAATAGACCCTGATGGTGATTCCCTGCATTATGAACTATGCGATCCAATTACCGGGTTAGATGCCAATTGTCCTATTTTAGGTATACAGGCCGGTTCTGGATGCCCGGCTATTGCTTCACCCCCTCCTTATTCTGCAGTGCCATGGTCAAGCCCCTATAATGCCTCATATCCCCTCAGTTCATCCCCGGCATTAAGTATTGACCCTCAAACCGGTCTTATAACAGGAACCCCCAACATGGTCGGACAATGGGTTGTCGGAGTCTGTGTCAGTGAATACCGTAATGGCATATTGCTCGATGTAAATAAAAGAGATTTTCAGTTTAATGTATTAGATTGTCCCAACCTGCCTGTTGCATCAATCCCCGAGCAAATAGTGTTTTGTACAGGATATACTGTAAACTTTACCCAAAATAGTGTTAATGCGTTTAGCTACCATTGGGATTTTGGCGATCCTACAACTAACAATGATACCTCTAATAATAACTCTCCGGTATGGACCTATGCCGATTCGGGCGTGTATACTGTGACTTTAGTTATTAATCCCGGCAGCCTATGCGTAGATACACAAACAACCGTTTTTTATATTTACCCTTTGCTCGCCCCTTCGTTTATCCCACCTCCCGGAGAATGTATATATGAGAACAGTTTTGATTTTAATGGAATTGGTACCTTTTCAGGAAATGGAACGTATATCTGGAATTTTGGAACATCAGCATCTCCTTCGGTATCCAATCAACAAAATCCTGTAGATATTGTTTTTGATTCGGCAGGAGTTCACCCGGTTACTTTTACTGTGAGCGAAAATGGTTGTGTTAAAAGTTATACTGATTCTGTTTATGTTTACCCCAAACCCAACGCATTATTTGGTGTGTCTGTGGAAACAGCTTGTGTCCTGAACCCAATTCAATTTATTGACAACTCTGTTTCTGCTTCACCACTAACCTACCTTTGGAATTTTGGGAACACAACCACATCATCAGTTCAAAATCCGGTAGTTGAATATACTACAGGTGGTTTGTATAACGTCAGCTTGGTGATCAATTCAGAGGATGGCTGCAAAGATACATTTCAATTGTCAGCTCCTTTAGATGTTAAACCATCACCAATTGCCGGTTTTAGCTTAACCCCAACAGTGGCTTCAATTTTTGATGCAGATATTTCAATAGTGGATCAAAGCCTATATGCTTCCAATTGTGAAACATTTTGGGGAGATGGTCTGCAATCACCCAATTGCGATTCAACTCATCATTACACTCTTCCCGGAACTTATACCGTGATGCAGGTGGTTGTCAATGATGTAGCCTGTTATGATACGGCTTATGACGATGTTATTATTCAGCCTGAATATTTATTTTGGATACCCAACGCATTTACACCCGATAACAATGATTTGAATGACAACTTTAAACCAACAATAGTAGGTGTGCATGATTACAGCTTTTTAATCCTTGACCGCTGGGGAACGAAAGTATTTGAAACGGATGATAGCAGCCAAGGATGGAATGGCTATTACAAAAACCGCCTATGTAAAAATGATGTATATGTATATAAAATCTCTTTCAAAGATGATGTTCAAAATGATTTTCATCAATTCACCGGAAAAGTTACACTTATAAAATAGACTAACAATTATAACTGATGTTACGCAAAATTTATATCTAATTCAGAATATCTCTATATTTCCACCTGTCATTTCGAGCGCAGTGAGAAATCTTGTCAATCAATTGCAAAGATTTCTCTTCATGCTTTCAGCAGGATTCGAAATGACAATGATTATGATTATGAATTATTTAAAGCAGTCACTTTTATTGTCTTTTTGAGAAAATTACCCTTTATCAATTCTTTTGTCCATTACAAGTATAAAAGTCTATCATTTTTAAATCTTTTTCTTTGCGTAACATCAGTTATACTGAGCGAATGAGTTTGCATTTCTATGCAAATTCATTCAGCCGAAGTATATCCCGAATTAAAGTTTTCCTTCGCTAAGAACAAACTAACTATTTACTTGTCAATGTATTATCAATAGTTAATTGTCGATAATAAAAAGGCAATCAGCGTCATTTTTTACAATAATGCCGAAAAAGTAGTTCTTTAGCCTCAAAAAAATTGGAATACCTCTCTCAGATTATGATGCTTTACTTATATTTGGCGCTTATTAAAAGTGAAAAATTGGCAGTCAATACACGGGCCTAAAAATGTGTTTTTGTAACCTTGGTGCTTATATAAGGGTATAATACCACGTTGTGGCTGATTCGTGTGTCTGTTAATGGTAAAAGCTGGTAGTTTTGAGTATAGCTAAACGTATCATTATTTGCTCTTTTTTGTTGGCTTCCATCCTTTGGGAAAGCGCAACAAATGATACTTTTGCCCAAGTCCAAAACGTGGGTATTGGAACTACTACACCCGATCCTTCCGCCCGTTTAGAAATCTTCTCCAACAATCAGGGTTTACTTATTCCGAGGGTAGCTTTAACTGATATTTTCGATATAACTACAATTGCTAATCCAGTCACAAGTTTATTGGTTTATAATACTAATCCTGGCATGTTTGGTGGTGGCTTAGGTTTCTTTTATTGGGATGGTACACGCTGGATACAGGCATTTGGTGTTCTTGGGCCCACCGGAATGACCGGTTCAACCGGGTATACGGGTTCTACTGGTAAGACAGGAGCTACTGGTGTCACAGGCGCTACTGGTAGTACAGGCGATACCGGTGCCACAGGTGATACTGGTTCTACTGGTGATACCGGTGCAACCGGTGATACCGGTGCAACCGGAACAACTGGTAAGACAGGCTCTACAGGTTCAACTGGCAAGACAGGCAGTACTGGTATGACAGGAGCAACAGGAAAAACAGGGGCTACTGGTGCCACAGGTGATACTGGTGATACAGGCGATACTGGTGCTACAGGCGATACCGGTGCCATAGGAGATACCGGTGCTACAGGAGATACTGGTTCAACAGGAAGAACAGGTAATACCGGTGCTACAGGAAAAACGGGTTCCACAGGTAGAACTGGTAACACAGGTGTTACAGGAGCTACGGGTGCTACAGGCGATATCGGTGCTACTGGTGATACTGGTTCCACAGGTGATACCGGTTATACAGGCTCTACAGGAGCTACTGGCAAGACTGGTGCAACTGGAGCAACCGGTGCAACCGGCAGAACAGGAAATACCGGCAGAACAGGCGATACAGGTGCCACCGGTGACACCGGTGCTACGGGTGTGACTGGCACTACGGGCTCTACAGGTTCCACAGGGGATACTGGCGCTACAGGAGCAACTGGCTTTACGGGTTATACCGGCTCAACTGGTTCAACGGGTTCAACGGGTAGAACAGGAAATACAGGGGCAACAGGGAAAACCGGTGCTACAGGTGCCACAGGAGATACAGGTGCCTCCGGTGCTACCGGTGATACGGGAAGTACTGGTGGATCCGGTACTACCGGTGCTACAGGGTATACTGGCCCAACAGGTTCTACTGGCCGCACTGGTAATACAGGGATGACGGGTGTTACAGGATCTACCGGTGCTACCGGTGATACTGGAGTATCTGGTGCTACCGGTTATACAGGCGCTACTGGCAATACAGGTAATACTGGTTCTACTGGCCGCACTGGTGTAACTGGTGTAACTGGCAGAACAGGCAATACTGGTGCTACAGGTACTACTGGTGATACTGGTGCTACAGGTAACACAGGGGATTCTGGTTCAACTGGATCTACTGGTTCAACGGGTTCAACGGGTATCATCGGAAAAACAGGAACAACGGGTGCTACCGGCTCTACCGGTTTTACCGGCTCAATAGGTGTTACCGGTTCCACAGCTTCTACTGGTTTTACAGGTTCTACTGGTGCTACAGGTTCAACTGGTGATACAGGTTCCACCGGTTTTACCGGAATCACAGGAAAAAGTGGTTCAACAGGAACAACGGGACGTACTGGTTTTACTGGTTCTACCGGTGATACTGGATCAACTGGTGATACTGGTGCTACAGGATATACTGGTTCAACTGGTGCCACAGGAAAAACTGGTTTTACCGGCTCTACCGGTTTCACGGGCGACACCGGTTCTTCTGGTGATACTGGTGCAACCGGTGTTACTGGTAAGACCGGCACCACAGGAAAAACCGGTTCCACCGGTGATACCGGTTTCACTGGCGATACGGGTGCTACAGGATATACTGGTTCAACTGGATCTACTGGTGCTACCGGTAAAACTGGAACTACTGGAGCTACAGGCGATACCGGTTCAACTGGTTTTACTGGTTCCACCGGATCTACCGGTTCCACTGGTTCTTCTGGTAAAACTGGCTCAACTGGTTCCTCTGGTTTCACTGGTGATACCGGCACTACCGGATCTTCTGGTGCCACCGGTTCCACTGGTTCAACCGGATCAACCGGTAAAACAGGCTCTACTGGCTCTACAGGCGATACTGGTACTACAGGTTATACAGGCGATACTGGTTCGACTGGTTCCTCTGGTTCAACCGGCTCCACTGGTTCAACCGGCTCTACTGGTAAAACTGGTTCCACTGGCTCTACAGGCGATACCGGTTCAACTGGTTTCACTGGCGATACGGGTGCTACAGGATACACTGGTTCAACGGGTACTACTGGTAAAACAGGTACTACTGGTACTACTGGCACTACTGGTAAAACCGGAACAACGGGTGATACCGGTTCTACCGGTGCTACCGGCTCTACCGGTGCTACCGGTGCTACCGGTGCTACTAGCTCTACTGGCAGTACAGGCTCAACTGGTTCTACTGGTTCTACTGGTTCTACTGGTTCTACTGGTTCTACTGGTTCTACTGGTTCTACTGGTAAGACCGGTATCACTGGCTCAACTGGTGATACCGGAGCTACCGGCTCTACTGGAGATACTGGCAGCACCGGCTCTACTGGTTCTTCCGGTAAGACTGGTTCTACTGGTTCTACTGGTAAGACTGGCTCAACTGGTGATACAGGAGCCACCGGCTCCACTGGAGATACTGGTTCTACCGGTTCTACTGGTAGTACTGGTTCTACAGGCACTACCGGAAGATCCGGTTCTACAGGATCAACTGGTAGAACTGGCTCAACTGGTGATACCGGCTCAACTGGCGGTACTGGTTCCACCGGCTCCACCGGCTCCACCGGCTCCACCGGCTCCACCGGCTCCACCGGCTCCACCGGCTCCACCGGGGCAACAGGCGATACTGGTTCAACTGGCACTACTGGTAATACTGGCTACACTGGCACTACCGGAAGGACGGGAACTACAGGTGTGACTGGCTCAACTGGTGATACCGGCTCAACTGGTGATACCGGTTCTACCGGTTCCTCTGGTTCAACCGGAAAAACTGGTTCCACTGGTTCAACCGGCTCCACCGGCTCCACCGGTTCAACCGGTTCAACCGGCTCTACTGGTTCTACTGGTTCTACTGGTTCTACTGGCTCCACTGGCTCTACTGGCTCTACTGGTTCTACTGGTTCTACTGGCTCCACTGGCTCCACTGGCTCCACTGGCTCCACTGGTTCTACGGGTTCCACGGGTTCCACGGGTTCCTCTGGCTCCACTGGCTCTACTGGTTCAACAGGCGATACTGGTTCAACAGGCTACACTGGTGGCACGGGTTCCACTGGTTCAACAGGTGCTACTGGCAGAACCGGAACTACAGGTATGACTGGTTCCACGGGTTCCACGGGGGATACTGGTTCTACTGGCAGTACGGGTTCTACCGGCTCCACCGGTAAAACAGGTTCCACGGGTTCCACAGGTTCCACGGGTTCCACGGGTTCTACCAGCTCTACTGGTTATACTGGCGATACCGGTTCTACTGGTTATACTGGTGACACAGGCTTCACTGGCTCTAGTGGTTCTACGGGATCTACTGGTTCCACTGGTTCCACTGGTTCCATTGGTTCTACTGGTAGAACAGGTTCTACTGGTTCAACTGGTTCAACCGGTTCAACTGGCGATACTGGTTCAACCGGCTTCACTGGCTCTACAGGTTCTACTGGAACTACAGGTAGAACAGGTTCTACTGGCTCTACCGGTTCTACAGGTGATACAGGATATACTGGTTCCACTGGTTCCACTGGTTCAACGGCTTCTACTGGAAGGACTGGTAGTACAGGCGCTACCGGTTCCACAGGTGATACTGGTAATACAGGTGGTACTGGCTCCACAGGTTCAACTGGTTCCACAGGCTCTACGGGTGTAACTGGTCGGACAGGCTTTACCGGAAGTACTGGCTCCACTGGTGATAGTGGTTCCACAGGCTCTACTGGCTCCACTGGTTCTACTGGCTCTACGGGCAGAACTGGTTCCACAGGTTTCACTGGTTCTACTGGTTCTACTGGTTCTACTGGTTCTACCGGTGATACCGGCTCTACAGGCTCTACAGGCTCTACAGGCTCTACAGGCTCTACAGGTTCTACAGGTAGAACTGGTTCCACAGGTTCCACGGGTTCTACTGGTGATAGCGGCTCCACGGGCTCCACGGGCTCCACGGGCTCCACGGGCTCCACGGGCTCCACGGGCTCCACCGGTGCTACTGGTAAAACTGGTTACACTGGTTCAACCGGCTCTACCGGTGATACTGGTTCCACTGGGGACTCCGGCTCTACTGGCGCTACTGGTAAAACTGGTACTACAGGTAGAACTGGCTCCACTGGCTCTACTGGTTCCACTGGCGATACTGGTTCAACAGGTGATACTGGTTCTACCGGTACTACTGGCTCCACTGGTTCTACCGGTACTACTGGCTCCACTGGTTCTACTGGTCCTACTGGTAGAACAGGAACTACCGGTTCAACCGGTGCTACTGGTGATACAGGCGATACTGGTTCAACAGGCGATACTGGCGCTACTGGTAGGACAGGAAATACTGGAAGAACGGGTTCTTCCGGTTCCACTGGTTCTACCGGTGATACCGGCACTACCGGTACTACCGGTTCCTCAGGGTCTACTGGTTCCACAGGGTCTACAGGGTCTACAGGGTCTACAGGGTCTACTGCAAATACAGGCTCCACGGGTTCAACCGGTGCTATTGGAAAAACGGGTAGCACGGGCCCAACTGGTGACCGATATGCAACAACATCCACAGATAATTTGACCATACAAACAGGTGCTGTCTGTTTTAATGTTGGAACAGGTCTTGCTTATAGCATCGCACAAACAGTTATTATAGCATTTGATATCAGCAATTCTATGGTTGCTGATATTACATCTTATAATAGCGGTACAGGGGCAATGTGTGTAAACGTAACATCAATTACCGGAGCCGGAAGTTATGCTTCCTGGTCTGTAAATATGAATGGGGCACCTGGTCCGGCCGGACCAGCAGGTATTCAGGGTAATACTGGTGCTACAGGTAGTAATGGTATGACTGGTGCTACCGGTGATACTGGTGCTACAGGTTCTACTGGTAGAACCGGTTATACAGGTACTACAGGTAGAACCGGTTCCACTGGTGCTACTGGTGATACCGGTTCTACTGGCGATACTGGTGCTACTGGTGATACTGGATATACTGGTGCAACCGGAGCAACCGGAAAGACTGGCTCTACGGGTTCTACTGGCAGAACTGGTGCTACCGGTGCCACAGGTGACACAGGCGCTACCGGTGCTACTGGTGATAGTGGTTCAACAGGTATTACAGGCAAAACTGGTACTACTGGTACTACTGGTACTACTGGTACTACTGGTACTACTGGTAGAACCGGTTCTACAGGAGTAACTGGTGATACCGGTTCTACTGGCTCTACGGGTGATACGGGATTCACCGGTACAACTGGTTCCACCGGTTCTACTGGTGGAACAGGTAGAACCGGTTCTACAGGAGCAACAGGCGCTACTGGCTCTACCGGTGATACAGGAGCTACTGGTACAACAGGTTCCACCGGTTCTACAGCTTCTACTGGCAGAACAGGAGCAACCGGTGCTAGTGGATCAACAGGTTCCACCGGTGATACAGGTTCCACCGGTGATACAGGGTCTACAGGCTCAACAGGAAAAACTGGTTCTACAGGTTCAACAGGAAAAACTGGTTCAACAGGTGCTACTGGAGATACTGGTGATACTGGTTCAACAGGCGCTACCGGCTCTACTGGTTCCACTGGTTCTACTGGTTCTACTGGTTCTACTGGTTCTACCGGCAGAACAGGCGCAACAGGTTCCACCGGTGATACCGGTGATACCGGTTCCACTGGTTATACTGGCATTACAGGGAAAACCGGTTCTACCGGCTCTACCGGCTCCACGGGTTCAACAGGTGATACCGGATCTACTGGCTCAACCAGTTCCACGGGCTCTACGGGTTTTACAGGTTCTACAGGGAGAACCGGTGCTACAGGTAGTACTGGTGCTACCGGCTCCACTGGTTCCACTGGTGATACCGGTTCCTCTGGTGCTACAGGCGCTACAGGTAACACTGGCGCTACAGGTGCAACAGGAAAAACGGGTACTACTGGTTCTACCGGTACTACCGGTTCTATCGGTGCAACTGGAGACACCGGCTCCACCGGTTCTACCGGCTCTACAGGTACTACAGGTACAACTGGTTTTACTGGTATAACCGGCAGAACCGGCTCAACAGGTTCCACCGGTTATACCGGTTTTACTGGTTATACCGGTTCTACTGGTGATACCGGTTTCACTGGTGATACCGGTTTCACTGGTGATACCGGTATCACCGGAGCGACCGGAAAAACTGGTTCAACTGGTGCTACAGGCCGAACGGGCTCTACCGGTTCTACCGGTGATACTGGCTCCACTGGTGATACTGGCTTTACTGGAGCTACTGGTACAACCGGAAAAACTGGTTCAACTGGTGCTACAGGCCGAACTGGCTCTACCGGTTCCACCGGTGATACAGGTGCTACAGGTTCAACTAGCTCTACCGGCTTTACCGGATCTACCGGTTCCACTGGTTCCACTGGATCCACTGGATCTACCGGTTCCACTGGTTCTACTAGTTCTACTGGCCAAACCGGTTCTACCGGATTCACCGGTTCTACCGGTTCCACTGGTTCCACTGGTTCCACTGGTTCCACTGGTTCCACTGGTTCCACTGGTTATACTGGCGATACTGGTTCTACTGGTTTCACTGGTTCTACCGGTTCTACCGGAAGAACCGGAACAACAGGGTTTACCGGTTCCACCGGTTCCACCGGTTCAACCGGTTCAACAGGTTCCACAGGTTCAACCGGTTCCACAGGTTCAACCGGTTCCACAGGTTCAACCGGTTCAACCGGTTCCACAGGTTCAACTGGCAGGACAGGTTCTACAGGAATGACCGGTTCCACTGGTTCTACAGGCGATACTGGTTTTACGGGCGACACAGGTTTTACGGGCGACACAGGTTCTTCTGGGTCTACAGGAAAGACAGGTTCTACTGGTACTACTGGCCGGACAGGTTCAACCGGCTCTACTGGTTCTACTGGTGATACCGGAGCTACTGGTGATACTGGTTTTACCGGTTCTACTGGTTCTACCGGTGTTACCGGACGGACAGGTTCAACAGGGTCAACCGGTTCCACAGGCAAAACAGGCTCCACCGGTGATACAGGTTCAACGGGAGATACAGGAGCTACAGGCACGACCGGTTCCACCGGTTCCACCGGTTCTACCGGTTCTACCGGTTCTACCGGTTCTACTGGCAGAACCGGTTCTACCGGTTCCACGGGTTCTACCGGTTCCACCGGTTCTACCGGTTCTACCGGTTCTACCGGTTCTACCGGTTCTACCGGTTCTACCGGTTCTACCGGTTCTACTGGAGCTACCGGAGATACTGGTTCAACAGGTTCAACCGGTTCAACCGGTTCTACCGGTTCTACCGGATCTACTGGCTCCACTGGTCGAACAGGTTCCACTGGTTCAACAGGTTCAACAGGTTCAACCGGCGATACAGGTTCAACAGGTTCAACAGGTTCTACAGGTTCTACAGGTTCTACCGGATCTACTGGCTCCACAGGTAGAACAGGTTCAACAGGTTCAACAGGTTCTACCGGATCAACCGGTTCAACAGGCGATACCGGTTCAACAGGTTCTACCGGATCTACTGGCTCCACTGGTCGAACAGGTGCAACAGGTGCAACAGGTTCAACAGGCGATACAGGTTCAACAGGTTCAACAGGTTCTACCGGTTCAACAGGTTCAACAGGTTCTACCGGATCTACTGGTCGAACTGGTTCAACTGGAGCTACCGGTGATACAGGTGGTACAGGTTCAACGGGTTCAACAGGTTCAACAGGTTCTACCGGATCTACAGGCTCCACTGGTCGAACAGGTTCTACCGGTTCAACCGGTTCAACAGGCGATACCGGTGCAACAGGTTCAACGGGTTCAACAGGATCTACTGGCTCCACAGGTCGAACAGGTTCAACAGGTTCAACAGGTTCAACCGGATCAACCGGTTCAACAGGCGATACCGGTGCAACGGGCGTAACAAGTTCTACCGGATCTACTGGCTCCACTGGTCGAACGGGTTCTACTGGTTCTACCGGTTCTACCGGTTCCACAGGCGATACCGGTTCCACAGGCGATACCGGTTCAACAGGTTCAACAGGTTCAACAGGTTCTACCGGTTCTACCGGCTCTACAGGTCGAACAGGTTCAACTGGTGCTACCGGTTCAACAGGTTCAACTGGTGCTACCGGTTCAACAGGTTCAACTGGTGCTACCAGTTCAACCGGTTCCACTGGCTCTACGGGTAACACTGGTACTACTGGTGCTACCGGCAGCACTGGCTCTACAGGCAGAACAGGAAATACAGGTTCTACAGGTTCCACTGGCGCCACTGGTTCTACTGGTTCTACCGGTGATACTGGTGCTACTGGTGACACTGGTTCAACAGGTTCAACAGGTTCAACAGGTTCTACTGGCGCCACCGGCAAAACCGGTTCAACTGGTGTGACTGGCAGTACAGGAAATACAGGCATGACTGGTTCCACAGGCTCTACCGGTGGTACTGGTGCAACGGGTGCTACCGGTTCAACTGGTTCAACTGGCTCTACCGGTTCAACTGGTTCAACTGGTTCAACTGGCAGCACCGGTTCTACCGGCCGGACAGGTTCTACCGGTGCAACAGGCTCCACGGGTTCCACGGGTTCCACGGGTGATACGGGTTCAACCGGTGATACAGGAGCTACCGGTGCTACCGGTGCTACAGGCACAACGGGTGCTACGGGTGCTACAGGCAGAACGGGAAATACAGGAGCGACAGGTTCCACTGGTTCTACCGGCTCTACGGGCAGAACAGGAAATACCGGTTCTACAGGCGATACTGGTGCAACGGGAGATACCGGTGCGACTGGCAGCACTGGTACGACCGGAGATACCGGTGCGACTGGTAGTACTGGTGCGACAGGAAAAACTGGTTCTACAGGAGCAACTGGAAAAACTGGTTCCACTGGTTCCACCGGTGATACTGGTTCCACCGGTGATACTGGTGCAACCGGTGATACTGGTGCAACCGGTGCAACCGGTGATACTGGTGCTACTGGATCTATTGGTGTTACAGGAGCTACCGGTCAAGATCTTGGAACGCACTGGACCATAACAGGTAATGCAGGAATTAATCCAGCTGCCAATTTTATTGGAACTACGGATGCGCAGCCTTTTATAGTTAAAACAAATTCGGCTGAACGGATGAGAGTATTAAGTGGTGGTAATGTGGGCATTGGAACATCTGCTCCACCTAATATGTTAACAGTTGTAAATAGCAACAATGTTAAAACGTCTATTGCTCAATCCTTGGCAATTTCTGCTACGGCTCCTACCACGATTATAAGTTCTAATTACCTTCAATTGGGTGGAAATGAATATGGAGCGGCAGTTGGTACTTATCGTTTGATAGGCTTTGGTTATAATAATCTTATGGGAGAGAATTCACCAGCGTATATAGGATACCAGGAGATGACAATAGCTGGAAAGACTTATGGGGACTTGATATTTGGAACAAGGAGTGTGACTACGAATACTACCCCAACTGAAAGAATGAGAATATCCAATACAGGTACAGTACGATTGAATAGCTATACAACAGATGGCCCTGTTAAAACGTCTGCTACAAATGGTACTTTGATTGTGGGGGCAATAAACTTAGCTTCAGTCACTGAGGTTACAGGTATTTTACCTATAGGAAATGGAGGAACTGGATCCAGCACTAAAATCTGGTGGGATTTAGCTGGTAATACTCCGGGAGTGGCATCTATAATAGGAACTTTAGATAATTCTGATATAACAATGCAGGCAGGAAGTGGAAACATTAACATAGGTAATGGAACAGGGCCAATTAATATAGGTACTGATGCCGGAGCTAAGACCATAACTATTGGTACAACAGCAGTTGTAACAAATATTACTGAAAGAGTGGGAGGCGTTTATTCTCTTGATGGTATTGGAGGTTCTACCTATACGATAGGTGCTTCAACAATTGCGGGAACAATTACAATTGGTGGTACAGCACAAGCAGGTGCTATTACAGTTGGTTCTTCAACGGCTGTAAATAATTTAAACCTGGGTACGGGTACTGGCGCAACTACTATCAATATGGGTACAGGCATAACAAATGCGAAAACAATACAAATAGGTACTGGAGCAGCTATGGCTAATACTATTACTGTAGGTGGAACAGGGGCAAATATCATTACAATAGGTAATACACAACTTTTTGGTTCAATAAGTATGGGAGCAGCCATGACAACAGGTACAATAACAATTGGTGGTGCTGAAAGTTCAGGAGCTATTACTATTGGCAGAAATACTTTTGGTGGTTCCTATACAACTTCTATTCATGCGGGTTCCGTTTTGAACCTGGCAACAACGGCTGATATCCGAACAATTAATATGGGTACAGGAGCTGCTCCACAGACTATTTATATAGGCACAGGAGCTGCACAAAACCTCATTACTATTGGAAATACCACTGCCGCTACAGCAGTAACATTAAATGCAGGCACAGGCCATGTAAACATCCCAAATAATGTTATGTTGGATATGAGTACCATTGATTATGATCTAGCGGGTGCCCCTAACGAGGGTTTAAAATTACCGCAATCACCGGATAATACCAATGCTACTGCTGAAGGGCAAATGGGTTGGGATACAGATGATAATATACTTACTGTAGGAACGGGTACATTAGCAAGAAATATTGGTATACCAAATGGTATGGCAGTTTTTACAGTAACTAATGCTGCTTGGCCTATTCCTGTTGGTGTAAAAGTTGTTTGGGCTAAAGTTTGGGGCGGTGGTGGCGGTGGTAAAAATGGTTTGGCTAATGATGGCGGTGGCGGTGGCGGTGGCGGTGGCTACGCAGAAGGTTTAATAGATGTATCCGGGGCTGGAGGATCATTAGCTGTAACTGTGGGAGGCGCTGGAGGCGCAAATGGTGGAAATGGTGGAAATAGCTCTGTTTCAGGGGGAGGAAATAGTATTACTGCAAATTTCGGAAGTGGTGGTAATAATAATGCCGGTGCAGCAGTTAACACCGGGGGAGCTGGTGGTACAGCCTCTTCAGGGGGTACTGTAACAAATCCGGTGCTTATAACAGGAACTGCGGGGCAAAACGGAGATAATAATTTTGATGGTGCCAGTGGTGGTGCTGGTGGCGGTAGCACAATGGGCGGTGCTGGAGGTGTTGGTGGTGTTGATGGAACATTAAATGAACAAAATGTTGCCGGAGACGTTGGTGGCTTCCCAGGTGGTGGTGGTGGTGGCGGCTCTGATAATAGTGGTGCTGGTGCAGCAGGTGCGGCTGGGTATGTAATTATTTACTGGTAATCCTCATATATTTAAAGTCAAAAAGTTAAAAGTCAAAAATATAAAATACATTGTTAAGAGGCAGGTTTACTATGGTAAGCCTGCTTTTTTATTCTTAGAGCGGAATAATTTTTCGTTACTTTGTAATTGTAAATTTTACTATAAACAAAAACATGTATAAAATAATAATGAAAAAATCATCCTTTTTAATAATAGTAATGCTCTTTTCTGTTGTGGGTTTTGCCCAAAAGTCTGCTGCAACAGGAGGTGGTGGGGTAGCGGATGTTAAGCTAAAGTCGGGTACGGATAGTATGCAATATATATTAGGTGCATACTTAGGTCAATATATTGGGAGTCATGGTTTTGTAATCAGTAATCCAACTTTGTTTAAAAAAGGAATGGATGATGTATTGTTGGGCAGACAAATGTTGATACATGCAGATAGTGTTCAGTCTATGATTAACAGGTATCAGCAATTTAGTGCTGCTGCACGTGGTAAGGAACAGGAAAAGGCAATGTTTGAACTGATAAAAAAAACACCGGGAATAGGTGTTCTGCCCAGCGGGGTTTGTTATAATATTGTAAAAATGGGTACTGGTAAGCGTCCGCAATTAACAGATTCAGTAGAGTTGCATCTGAAAGGTTTTTTTTCTGATGGTAAATTGTTTGAAGATACTTACCCCAAGAATACTCCTTATAAAACATCACCTAATAGTGTAATACCCGGGATAAAAGAAATTTTGCAGATCATGCCTGCGGGTTCTATCTGGCGTGTATATATTCCATCAACACTGGCGTTTGGTGAAAAGGGGGTTCCGAATTTAATTCCTCCTTATTCTGCTTTAATATATGAGGTAGAATTGCTGAATGTGAAGGAGATGAAGTGATACCCCTCCCCTTCTCCCCGAAATAAATTCGGGGCAAGCTCTCTCCCCAGGAGAGGGGTTTTTATCTGTTTGGCTGATTATTTATGCGAATATGTTACACAAACACATGTGCGTATTATTTTTTTGAATAATTTTTATGTGGAAAAAAGTAGTATTCGGAATTATTATAGCTGCTCTTATTTCGGGCGGAATATATTGGTTTACATATACGAAAGAGTTACATACACCTGTAAGTGAAGCTATTAATGCTATTCCGGGAAATGCAGCACTTATTTTTGAGAGCAAACAATCAAGGAGTACATGGAAAAAGTTATCTCAAACCAGTGTTTTATGGCAGGAATTGCTGGGGACGAAAGCTTTTTCCAGGCTTAATGCCCAGGCTCGTTATATTGATTCGCTGATTGGTTCTGATGCAGCTGTTTCAACGTTGCTGGATAACCATTCGTTATTCATTTCTGCTCATGTTTCGGGGGCTACCACTTTTGACTTTTTATATGTATATAGTTTGCCGAACCTCACATATCAATCGCAGGTAAAAGATTTTTTTAAGAGAATAAATAAAAATTCAGAACCTGTTTCGAGAACCTATGCTGGTGTTGATATCAGAACAATTTATTCGGATGCAGATTATAAAGATTCCCTGAGTTATGTGTTTTCAGAAGGTATTCTGATGATGAGCAGTAAACCAATGCTGGTAGAGGATGCTATTCGACAGCTTAAATCGGGTGTATCATTAATGAAAGACAAAAACTTCAGTAAGATAATAACTACTGCCGGAAAAAATGTGGATGCAAATGTATATATCAATTATAAAAGTTTTCCGGATATACTTACTCAGTTTATTTCACCTTCGATGAAGCGGGAAATGAATATGATTCCGGATTTTGCAGATTGTTCCGGTTGGGATGTGGCAATAAAACCAAATGCAATTTCATTTAGTGGTTTTACGCAGGCAAATGATTCGGCAATTAATTTTTTGAATTTATTCAGAAAGCAGGAACCGAATGAAATAGAGTTAACGAAGGTTGTGCCTTCTAAAACAGCATTGTTGTTGTTTTTTGGTATTAGTAATATTAAACTATTTCACCGCGACTATAAAAATTATCTGAGCGCAACCCAGCAGTTGAAATTGCAAAGTTATGAGCATTATGTTGAAGGACTAGATAAAAAAT
>JAHEXZ010000048.1:0-40293 GCA_023251835.1 Bacteroidota bacterium
TTGAAAATTTTCAAAAAAAAAGAGATGAAATTATTGATTTTCAAGAAAAAAGCTATTCGAATAATCCCAATCCTGCACCGCTCAACTGTGGATCTCCTTGTACGAATCCCGGCTTTGAATCAGGTTCAGTTTTTTGGAATTATTGGGGAGGAAATCCGGATACAAATGCAGATCCAACGAATCTAACGTCAGGATTTAATCCTCCTCCCAGTGGTTTTTTCGGCCTTAACCCTAATCCTCACCTAATCACCACATCAGGAGGCTTTGACCCTAACGTTGGCGGCACCACATTACCTGTAGTTCCCCCAAGTGGAGGTAATAATGCTTTGAGATTAGGAGATTTAAATTCCTGGGGTGGTAACTCCTGGGGAGCAGCCCGGGCAAGTATCTCATTTACCGTTTCAGCAAACAATGCGAACTTTACCTATAGGTACGCCATTGTATTAGAGGATCCAAATGATAATAGTCATGATCCTATAAATGGGTTCACTCAACGCCCTTATTTTAGGGTTAAACTGCGTGATCAGGCTGGTAATGTTGTTACTTGTGGTGATTATGAAGTTGTAGCAGATGCAGGACAGCCTGCTTTCACAACAATATTCACAGAAACAGCTCCCGGAAGCAATATCTGGTATCGGCCGTGGACAACTGTTTTTGTTCCGTTACAGGCTTATATCGGTCAATGTGTTACTATTGAATTTACTACATCTGACTGCGTGCCTGGAGGGCATTTTGGTTATGGCTATGTTGATTGCTCCTGCGAACCCTTAAATATCATTACTTCATCACCTAACTTTTGCGGAAGCAATCTGGTTACATTAACAGCGCCCGCAGGTGGAGTTTCCTATATCTGGACGGATTCCATTGGAGGTACTTCCGGAATTGTTGGTTCTACAACAGGTCAAGCTGCTACTGTTAATCTTGCGGGCACCTATAAAGTTGCTGTTACCTCAGTTGCCGGCCCAACTTGTACTACGAATCTAAATATTACTATCGGTTCTGGTTCAAGCAGCCCGGTCGCTCAATTCACAAATACAACCGTTTGCCATAATGTACCAATGCAGTTTACCGATTCTTCAATACCCATAGGAAGCATCGATGCCTGGGAATGGGACTTTGACAATGATGGTATTACCGATGATAGTGTTCAAAATCCACTCCACACATTTTCCGCACCAGGCATATACCCTGTGACCTTAACGGTAGGATGGGGAGGTTGCAATGATGATACTACAATGAATATAAACGTAAATCCTCCCATATTACCTGTTTTAACTCCTGCGGGTCCTTTTTGTGCCAATGCCGCTGCTGTCAATTTAATAGCCGATATGCCTGGCGGAATATGGAGTGGGGCAGGAATAACCGATTCTATTCTTGGAACCTTTGATCCCTCTATTGCAATTGTAGGTAGTAATATAATTACCTATACAGTTGGAGATTCCTGTTCGGCCATTTCATCACAAGTAATTATAGTTAATCCTGTACCTGTTTCAAATGCAGGCCCTGATATAGATACCTGTTCAGGTAATACAATAAGCATAGGCACTACCTCTAATGGAAGCTATACCTACGCATGGCTTCCATCAACCGGATTAAGCAGTACAAGTATTTCTAACCCCGATGTCACAATCACCAACAATGGGACAACAGCGATAGTATCAACGTATACCGTAACTACCAGCAATACATCCTTTTGTTCATCAACCGATCAGGTGCAGGTAACTATATATCCTCAACCGGTACTAACAATAACCACCCCGGCTCCCGTATGTGCCCCGTTAACAATTGACTTAACTGCTCCCTCCATTACATCTGGCAGCACCGGTGGAGGCGTTTTTTCTTATTACACAGATTCAGGAGCATCTAATTCACTTACAACACCAACAATCGTTGGAAATAGTAGTATTTATTATATAAAAGTAACTGGAACTGGAGGATGTACGGATATTGAACCTGTTACAGCAACCGTTAATCCTTTGCCGGTTTCTGATGCAGGACCCGATTTACCCCTTTGTTCAGGTAATTCAGGAACCATTGGAACTCCATCAACAGCAGGTTATACCTACTCATGGACACCCACTACAGGCTTTACAGGCAGTCCCACGGCTTCAAATCCAACACTGTCTTTAATCAACTTAGGGCCTTACCCAACCGATACCTCCTCTTATATAGTCACCACTATTGAAACATTAACTGGTTGCCAATCATCTGATACAACCGATGTTATCGTATATGCCGTAGCAACCGTCAATGCTGGTTCATCTCTATATGTTTGTTCGGGTTCCAGTATTACGTTGGGCGGTTCAGTAGGAGGTACGGCCACAGGCGGAACATGGAGCGGTGGCACTGGTACTTACTCTCCTGATAATACCACTTTAAATGCAGTATATACGCCAAGCACAGCTGAATATGCAGCCGACTCGGCAATATTAACATTAACTACAAATGACCCTGCTGGTCCATGTACTTTTTCATCGTCAAATGTCATCTTTCATTTTTACAAAAATCCAATAGTAGAATTTTCAGCCGATGATCCTTCGGGATGTCCGATACATTGTTTAAATTTTACAAATCTAACAACTGTTGATGGTGGAGATAGTATCATAAGTTTAAATTGGGATTTTGGTGATGGCAGTCCAAACTCAGGTACAGCGAATCCTTCACACTGTTTTTTAGAATCTGGTTTTTATGATGTTACTTTAACTGCCACTTCAAATCATCAATGTGTTTCCTCTTTAACTCATACTCATTTTGTCGAGATATATGATGTGCCAGTTGCAGCTTTTGATTATATACCAAATCCAGCTACAATACTTGATCCCATTATTACTTTTGAAAATCAATCCTCAGCAGATGTAAATTACTGGTTTTGGGATTTTGGAGATAGCACAACGGTAGAGCCTAATGTTTCTAACCCCGTTCATGACTACCTCCAGGAAACACCCGCCACGCACCTGGTTACCCTAATTGTACAAAATGCCAATGGCTGCATAGATACCGTTGCTCATCCCATATACATTGGCCCAGAGTTTACTTTTTATATCCCAAATGCCTTTACACCTAATGGTGATGGCCATAACGACTATTTCTTCGGTTCAGGCATTGGAATTGAAAAATATGACTTGTGGGTATTTGACCGCTGGGGAAATATGATTTTCCATGGAAAAGAGCTGGAGGATAAATGGGATGGGAAAGCCAATGGAGGCAATGATGCAGCTCTGATTGACGTATTTATATGGAAGGTTCAGCTTACTGACGTTTTTAATAAAATACATAACTATATTGGAACCGTTACTTTGGTAAGATAACACCCGCCACCTTCAATAGTACAAGTTACTGAAAATCAGATGCAACCTTTATTGGAATTTTGTCATCTATCATGAATTTCCAATATGAAAATTATACGGAATTTTGTTTGCTTCTAATTCTGTTTTATTGTACTTTTATTTTTTTATTGGGGACTCTAACTGAGAGATATGCGTAGAAGATAGAAGTAGTCTCCTGAAGAACTTCTTATGCATGAAACGTTATCTACTACTATTTTGTTTCATTTTTTTATTTTTTTTAAGCACAAACCCTGTCCGTGCCCAGCTTTCATTTAATAATGGATTAACAGCTCTTCAGATGGCCCAATTACTTGCGGGACCTGGTGTAAGTGTTAGTAATGCTGCTTTTAATTGTGCGGCCAATGCAATAGGTTCTTTTAACGGAAGTTCGAGTTTAGGGTTTAATAATGGTCTTATACTTACATCTGGTAATACCTCTGTTGCATCACCCAATACAAATATTAGTTACGCAGGTAACTGCAATAATACTCCTGGAGATACTGAATTAAATACTTTAGCAGGAAGCACAACCTATGACGCATGTGCCTTGGAATTTGATGTTATCCCACTTTGCGATACACTTAAGTTTAAATATGTTTTCGGATCGGAAGAATACCCGGAATATGTACCTTCAAGCCCGGGAACAGGTTTTAATGATGCTTTCGCTTTTTTTATCAGTGGCCCTGGTATTACAGGACAACAAAATATTGCAAAGATACCAGGTACAAGTACTGATGTGACAATATATAACGTGAATGACCATAATAATTCACAATATTACGTAACCAATTCTGGCTCTACCATTGAATATGATGGCTACACAACTGTGCTTACTGCATGGTGTTTGGTTCAATCCTGCCAAACCTACCATCTGAAAATAGTAATTGCAGATGCAGGAGATTGTGTCTTTGATTCCGGTGTATTTTTAGAAGCAGGCAGCTTGCAATGTGCAACAGTAGTTGCTGCAACAGCCACCGTTCAAAATGCTATAGAAGGCTGTCAGGATGGGAGTTTCGAGTTCTGTCGTGCTGCTCCTGCAACTTCTGCAGTCACCATAAATTACACCATTGCAGGATCTGCTGCTAACGGAACGGATTATAACACCATCGCAAGCAGCATTACCATCCCGGCAGGACAACTCTGTGCATCATTACCCATAATTGCAATTGATGATGGTATACCGGAATCAACGGATAGTATATTGATCATTTACCAACCCGGCCCATGCCCTACACTTGATACAGTTACTATTTATATTACAGACGGTGAGTTGGATGCCGGCCCGGACACTACTTATTGTACGGGTGATAACGTTGTTATTGGAATTCCTCCTGTTGCAGGCTTTACCTACTCATGGGCTCCTGCAACAGGATTAAGCAACGCTACCGTTTCAAATCCCACGGTTACACTTACCAATAGCGGCACAACTTCCATTATTACTAACTATGTCCTTACAGCTACTACCAGCGGATGTACGCTGAAAGATACTGTTGCAGTAACAGTGAATCCATTATCTGTTGCCAATGCCGGTCCTAACCAGGTAGTGTGCAGTGGCCCGGTGCAATTGGCTGGTACCATGGGTGGCGGATTTACCGGTATGTGGAGCGGAGGTGCAGGCACGTATAGTCCTAATGATACTACGTTAAACAGTGCATATACTCCAAGTGCTACTGAACTTCATAACGGAACCGTTACATTAACCTTAACAGCATTGGGCCTTTCAGGAACTTGTCCTTCTGCAACCGATCAAATAACGATTACTTTCCCTCCACAGGTGGTGGATGCGGGACCAGACATCACTTTTTGCTCAGGAGACACCAGTATCATTGGCCCTGCCCCTATCACTGGCACGGCTTATTCCTGGACTCCTGCAATGGGATTAAGCAGTGCAACAAACTCTAATACAACCATTACACTTACTGATACCGGAACAACTTCTATTGTCACTAATTATGTATTAACTGCTACAACTAACGGTTGCCCTGTTTCAGATACAGTTGTAGTAACGGTAAACCCTATACCTGTTGTTGATGCCGGCCCAGATCAGACAATCTGTGGAGGAAGTGTGCTGTTAGCAGGCTCTATCAGTGGAGGAGCTTCTGTGGCAACATGGAGTGGTGGTGTCGGAACTTTTAATCCTGGTAATACAAACGTAAGCAGCACTTATAACTTAACCCCAACTGAAATGGCTACTGGAAGTATTACACTAACACTAACCTCCAATGATCCACCGGGAACCTGCCCTTCGGTGGCTGATCAGGTTGTAATCACCGTAACCACCCTTGCCAGTGTTTCAGCCGGCCCTGACCAAACAATATGTATGGGTAACTCAGCAACTCTAAACGGAAGTTATGCAGGCACAGCCAATGGTGGCCTCTGGACTGGTGGTTCCGGCATCTATACACCTGACAATACAAGCCCTAATGCTACTTACGTGCCAAGTACAGATGAAATGACAGTTGGTACCGTGACGTTAATTTTTTCAGCCTTTGATTCTACCAGTTCCTGTGCCCCGGTAACTGACCAAATTACAATAACCATAGATCAACAACCAACTGCCAATGCAGGTTCAACACAATATATTTGTTCCGGGGATAATATAACGCTTTCCGGAACTATTGGAGGCTCTGCAGTAACCGGCACATGGAGTGGAGGAACAGGAGCGTTTTCACCTGATAATACCACACTAAATGCTACATATACACCAAGTGCGGCTGAATATGCTACCAGCTCAGTAACTCTGACACTCACAACAGATGATCCTTCCGGCCCTTGCACCTTTTCATCATCCGATGTTACCTTTTACTTTTATGAAAAACCTGTAGTAAACTTCACAGCAGATATAGCTGCCGGCTGCCCTATACATTGTACCAACTTTACAAATACGTCTGCAATGGGTGGTGGAGACTCAATAGTATCCTGGAATTGGAATTTCGGAGACGATGGGCCGGGGTCTGTTAGTGCAAATCCGGCCTATTGTTTCTCCATATCCGGTTATTATGATATCGAACTAACTGCTACTTCCAATAATGGCTGCTCTTCTACATTAATGCAAACGCATCTGGTTGAAGTATATGCTGTTCCTGATGCAGAATTTAGTGCAAGCCCTAACCCTACAACCATGATTGAACCCCTTATCAGTTTTAATAATGAATCCTCTGCAGATGTTAATTACTGGAATTGGAATTTTGGGGATGGAGACTTATTAGCACCCAATACGGCAAATCCTACTCATGAATATTATGGTGATTCCGTTGGTAACTATATGGTAACATTGATTGTTCGCAACACAAATGGATGTTATGATACTGTGCAGCACCAGATCATTATTGGTCCGGCATTTACTTTTTATATACCTAACGCTTTTACACCCAATAATGATGGTAAGAATGATACGTTTTATGGTTCCGGTACTGGCATTGAAAAATACGATATGCGAATTTTTGACCGCTGGGGTGATATGATATTTCATACTAAAGATATTACAATACCATGGGATGGGAAAGCAAATGACGGAAAGACTACCGCCCAGATGGATGTATTTGTTTGGAAAGTTGTAATTACAGATGCACTGAATAAAAAGCACAACTATGTTGGAACTGTGACCCTTTCAAGATAAAATCTATTTCTTACTTTTCAGTCCTCCAATCCCTAATACTACCCAGCCGGTAATAAAAGATAACCCTCCCAATGGAGTAACGGGGCCAAGCCAGCCAATATGACTTAAACCTAATAAGCCAGCCAATGATAATATATATAAGGAACCGGAAAAAAGAATTATGCCTGCTATAAAGCAGTAGGCTGCTGTTGTTATTAATTTAACTTTATCTGCAAACGATGCGACAACAAGTATAACAATAGTATGATACATCTGGTATTTTACAGCCGTTTCAAAGGTTTGTAGATTAGCTTCTGTAATCAAGCCGGTTTCTAATTTTGATTTCAAATAATGTGCTCCCATTGCACCTAAAGCAACAGCCAGAGCACCAGAGAAGCCGCTGAATAGTAAAAGACGTTTGTTCATGGGATTAAGAAATCAAAAGCTCAATCAGGGATAAAAGCAGTTTTCATTTTTTTTAAGACTATAAAAATTAAAAAGCGTTTCGAAACCGAAACGCTTTTCATGAGTTTATCTAAATTTTTGATTAACGGCTTTGAGTATATTGATTTAGTTCATCAATAGAGGATTCAAAGGTGAAAGCATCATTCAATTTGTAATAATTTCCTTTGTCTAAATTGTGATGCCACGCATATTTAGCCAGTTCCAGCCGGGTTTCTTCAAAACTGAACAACAACATCAACTCTTTAATTTGAGAACATAACATACAGTTACTTCCAATAATTTGTTTTGCAAGCGTTAATTTGCTGTCATCAAAAGATTTAGATTTTATGGAGGCTTTTGCACTTTCAAAATCACCGGGCTCCATTGGGTAAGGACAACCATATACTCCATTATAACCCGGCAGAACATAAGTATTTCCTGGATTGCCCATACCACCGGATGTTGTAGTTGAGCTGCTGTACGTTGTTGTGCTAGTAGTAGTAGTTGTGCCATTCATCCCTTCCATAGAATTCATGTCATTTACATTTATGTTCATATTTAGTCCGTTTACATTCACACCCAAACTTGCATTATTGCCACCCATCGTATTGGAGGTTGTGGTAGTAACGGTTTGTGTAGTACGTTCCACAGGGGTATAAGTATATACCTTTTGTTCCGGAATATAGGCTGCACTTGCTACTTCAGTAATTGGAGCTGTACTGTTGAATTTTAGTTTATAGTTTTCTTTTACATTTTTTATCGAATAGGAATATTCGGTGTTTTGTGTTTTCTCAGCACCATCTGTCAAATATATATTTTGATTAATATCAGGAATTTTACTGTTAAAAATAATTTTTACCTGGTAGTTGGGTGCATTTAAACCCGTTATTTTTACATTGGTTTCAGGCTGGGTATTTTGACGTATCCCATTAAGGATAAGAGAAAATTTAAGTCCATCCTGTGAATACACAATTAAGCTATTGTTTTGTGCTACTATTGTTTGAAGGGTAATTGCTGCAAAGAGCATTGTGGCAATAATATTTTTCATAGTAATTATTTTTTTTAGTTTGAGGACATTGCATATCAATTTTAATGCCAAAAAAATTGGGATTGTCTGGCTATATTAAAACACGGCTTAGCCAGCTTTGTTCCAATGGAATTTCCCACTCTTTATCAAATGCAGCTTTTGTAGAAATCGTATTATTAAAAACAACGGTTGATTGGTCAACTTTTTTTTGCGCGATTAATTTTTCAAATTCGGATAAATTACAAATTTTTATTTTGCCTTCACTACGATAAGCAACTTGCATACGGTTCAATAAACTAAGATTGAATTGTTTTTCCAATTCTTTTATAAAGTGAATAGATTTATCAATACTGCAACCACCTGCTGCTACTTGTCTTTCATCAACTGAAATTATAATAAAGTGACTATATAAAATATCAAAACCAGCTTTCAGATCTGCACCATGGGCTGTCCAATCACTGATAAATCGGATCCCGGCTTCTTTAATAGCACTTAATTCAGCATCAGATAATGCTCTGTTGCTTTGATACACCCATACACGAGCATCAGGTGGCATTTGTTTGTTACAAATCATTTGCCTGCACAATTAGTTCCGCTACATCCAATACTTTAACCGATTGTTCTTTATTAAAGTGTTTTACCCCATCCGTCATCATGGTATTACAAAATGGGCAGCCAACAGCAATCACATCAGGTTGCAGAGCTAATGCCTCTTCAGTACGCTCAACATTTATTTCTTTATTGCCTTTTTCGGCTTCTTTAAACATTTGTGCGCCACCTGCACCGCAACAGAGTCCGTGTGTTTTACTGCGTTTCATCTCAGCAAGTTCAGCATCCAGATTTACAATTACTTCACGCGGTGCTTCATATACTCCATTTCCACGTCCTAAATAACAAGGATCATGAAATGTTATTTTTTTTCCTTTAAAGCTTCCTCCTTCAATTTTTATTCTTCCACTATTCAACAATTCCTGTAACAATTGAGTATGATGCATTACCTCATAATTTCCTCCTAAAGATGGATATTCATTTTTCAATGTATTAAAACAATGAGGACAACCCGTTACAATTTTTTTTACATTATACCCATTCAATACCATGATGTTATTCATTGCCTGCATCTGGAACAGGAATTCATTACCAGCTCTTTTTGCAGGATCTCCGTTACAGCTCTCTTCTGTTCCAAGAACAGCAAATTTTACATTGGCATGGTTCAGAATTTTAACAATAGCCTTGGTTACTTTTTTAGCCCTGTCGTCAAAGCTTCCGGCACACCCTACCCAAAATAAAATTTCAGGTGTTTCACCATTAGCCATGCATTCGGCCATTGTAGATACTTTTAATACTTCCATAAAAGCCCCTCTCTTAATCTCTCCCCTAAAGGGAGAGGTGTTAGTAAATAATTTATATGATTTTCAGCCACCACCTCCTCCTCCCCAATGGGGGAGGCTGGGAGGGGCTTATTTTTTAAAAACCTCGATAGTAACTTCTTTCAGTACCAAATCAGTAAACCGGCCTTCATAACGGGTTGCGCGCACCATATGATTATCAATCCAGTGATAATTTCCACCTCGTGGTTTTCCTAATAATAAGCCATGATATTTAAAACCATTATCAGCCAGCCACTTTTCAGTAACGGCTCTGTGTGCTTCAGTACGTGATGTAAAAAAGGTAATGATATGGCCTTCATCATACCATTTATTCAATATTACCAAAGCATCAGGATATACCGCAGCCGTTGCCATACGCTCTGGCTGCTCATTAGGAATATCGTCACAGATAGTTCCATCAATATCAATTAAATAGTTCTTAATGTGTGATGGTAGTATCGGACTAATTGCTTTACCGTTTTCTTCTTTTTGTATTAAGTTCATATAAATTGCATTTCTACTCATTTTTCCAGTTTAATCTGTCTGCCTGTGAAAACTGCCATGGAGCACCATTGTTTTCAATATTTGTGAACACTCCGTTTAACTCTGTTGGAGCAGCACTTTGCTCCATCACAATATACCTGCGCATATCCATAATGATACTTAAAGGATCAATATTTACGGGACATGCCTGTACACAGGCATTGCAGGAAGTACATGCCCACAGTTCTTCAGTAGTAATATAGTCGCCAAGCAATGATTTCCCATCTTCTTTAAAAGTTCCGTTGGCATCTATATTCTTTCCAATGTCTTCCAGCCTGTCACGTGTACTCATCATGATTTTACGTGGTGACAATAACTTACCTGTAATGTTAGCAGGGCACTCAGAGGTGCATCGTCCACACTCCGTACAACTGTATGCATCCAGCAATTGTTTCCAGGTAAGGTCTGTAACGTCTTTTGCACCAAAGCGCATCGGTTGATCCGGGTTAGCTGGTGGCGGGGTAAATGAAGGATCCATTATGGCCTTTACTTCATTGGTTACCGATTCCAGATTTGTAAATTTCCCAAATGGGTTAAGGTTAGAATAATACACGTTTGGAAATGCAAGTACAATATGAAAATGTTTTGAATAGGGTAAATAATTTAAAAAACCAAAAACCATTAAAATGTGTCCCCACCATCCAATACGTTCAACAATATGAAGAGCATGTTCGTTTAACCCTCCAAACAAAACAGGAGCAATTTTATTACTTATTGCAAATCCAAAGGTTCCGTCTCCCAAGTCCTTTGCATGTGATAAACCACGTGAATACAGTATTTCATCAGCACCGTTCATCATAAAAATGAAACAAATTAAAGTAAACTCTGCAATTAAAATCATATTGGCATCCAATTTAGGCCAGCCATTCAGTTCATTCTTCACCAATCTTGGAACTTTCAGCAAATTCCTTCTTGATAAAAAAGCTATGGTTCCAATAAATGCCAATACAGATAATATTTCAATAAAACTTACAATGAATGTATAAAAACCTCCGAGTGATGGACGAAAAACACGATGAGTGCCCGAAATTCCGTCACAAATTATTTCAATCAGCTCAATTTGTGTGATAACAAAAGCAGTATACAGGAACAAATGCAGAATTGCAGGAATTGGTTTGTCAAACATCTTTTTCTGGCCTAAAGCAACAAGAGTAGTTACTTTCAGGCGTTCCCCGGGTTGATCATTGCGGTCAAGTTCCTTTCCTAAACGAATATTACGAATAACCTTGCGGACATTAATTGTAAAAAATATTGTTCCTGCAATAAATAATAAAATAAAAATTATACTTGCTACCATACTATACGAATTACGAATTTTAACGAATTACAAATAGTTAATTTGCTTACTCTTTGGGTTTATTTTTGTCTTTGCGTCCAAATACCGATACACGCACGTAACGTTCGGGATTAATCCTCAAATCAAGTAAAAGTTTATCCAGGTCGGCTGCAGATTTATCCAGTTTTCGGTATAGGCTGTCATTATTAATTAACATCCCCATAGTACCTTCACCTCTGTTAATTTTATTCATGATGCTGGAGGCCTGGGATAAAGCAGCGTCTGCATTATTAATTGCAGAAGTAAGATTGGATTTTGCTATTGAATCACTAATATTTGAAAAATTATTAATAGCATTGCCCAGTTTATCACTGTTACTTGCCAGAGTACCTGTAAGCACATTTATTTTGGTTAAGATGCTTGATATTTTCACTCTTTCATTTAACACAAGCGTATCTAAACGATAGGATGTTGTTTCAAGTGAAGTAAGGGCAAATTTTATACTTTCAAAACTTTTAGCAAGGTTTTGACGGGTGTTGGCATCAAAAACCTGCTGAACAACAACCATTACAGAGTCAATAGAAGCTATCAGCCCTTCTGCCTTTCTTTGCAAGGGAGCAATTGCTTTATTTACGGATTGTTTCAGATTATCTTCCTGGGCCGACCATAATGTATCTCCATCTTCTGCATATTCCCTGGAAGTACCCATAACAAGCTGTATAGCTTTTGAACCAAGTATGTCAGAACTAATCACTTTAGCAATTGAATTTTTAGGCACTTTCAATTCATCTTCCAAAAGCAAAGAAATAATTACGCGGTGAGTAGTATCTTTTGCCAGTTCTATATCACCCACCATCCCAACTTTATAACCATTTATCATCAAGGGATTTGCTTCAACCAATCCGTCAATATCATTGTATACAGCATAAAACTTGCGTTGGTGCGAAAATAAATTTTTACCCTTAAGAAAATTAAAACCATAAATAAAAAAGCCAATTGCAATGAGAGCGACTATTCCTACTTTGACTTCTTTTGTTATTTTCACGTGGATCTCCTAATTCAATAATTGACAAATTTAATGAAATATTGGAATTAAAATAAAATTCTTAAAAGGTTAGGTGAGGCGGAGAACTGATTACTGGTAGTTTTGCCGTTTCTTATTTATTTAAGGGGAATCCTTTTACCATCCTGAACAGCAACAACAAAAGCATCTTTAAAACCACTTTTTCTCAATGCATTTTGTAATTCAACAGCTTCTTGTTTCTTTGAAAATCCTCCTGCTGTGTATTTATAAACCCCATTATCCATGTATTCACCGGGGTTTTGTATATTTTTAAATTTATCTGAATTTAACGGAATTTTTTTATCCGATGATAATAACTGAACCTTATAAATAATGGCTGATTTTATTGCTCCTTTTGAATTTTTATTATCATTTTTTAATGCCACATCAGTTAATTTGATTTCATCATTTATTTTCTTTTCTTCAACAGATTTTTGTTGAACTTTGTGCTGCTCTGTTATTTGTTCATTGTTGTTGTTTGACATCTTTAAAACTGTATCTGCGTTCTCAGTTTTAACCACAGTTCTTTGTTTTTCAATTCCCAAAGAATCTTCCTTTGTTATTTTATAGGGTTCACGTTTTTCAATCACATCATCATATTTTTTTACATTCCCCTCTATTTCATCTTTATAATCGCGAAACGCCCTAAAAAGGCTCAAGGCCACATAATCCTGCCCCTTTTCTGAACCCAGGAACTGTTCTTCCTCAAGATTAGTAAGATACCCTATTTCCGTGAGCACACTTGGCATATAAGTACGCCATAGTACCCAAAGGCTGGCACGCTTAACTCCTTTATCAACTCTGGATGCATGTTTACTATATTGTTGCTGGGTTTTAGAGGCAAAACTTAGACTCTGGTCCAGATATGTGTCGGCAAACATGCTCATTATAATATACGACTCGTCTGAGTTCGGGTCGAAACCATCGTATTTTTGAACATAATTATCTTCAAGCAAAATAGCCGAGTTTTCACGCTTGGCAATATCCAGTTTCCCTTTTTCATTTTTTATACCCATTACGTATGTTTCAGCCCCACACACATGATCACGACATATATCTTTTTTTAGTTTCTTATCTCTGGCACATGCAGAGTTGCAATGGATAGAAATAAATAAATCTGCTTTCGCCCTATTGGCAATTTCGGCACGTTCCTGTAACTCCACGAATATATCAGTATTACGTGTATAAACCACTTTTACATCTTTCAGGTTATCTTCTATGTATTTGCCCAGTTTAAGTGCTACAGCAAGAGCAACATCTTTTTCCTTATACTTATTGCCGTGACAGCCAGGGTCTTTACCTCCATGCCCTGCATCAATTACAATTACTTTAACCCCAAATACTGGCTCAATATTTGGGGAAAAAGCACTTAAAATGAAAGTGAATGATAAAAGAAAGGATATGTAACACAACTTTTTCACCGGGTAATTCACCAAATTTTTACACGTAAGTTACTTTTTCTATTTTAGAAAAGAGGTTCAAATTGTAAACTCTATTTTTTTAGTTAGTTTTGAACTTTGATTTATATAACACAAAAATAGTTCTAAAATTGCAGAGATTTTTTTTAAAAGTATTTTTTTTCCTCGTTTGTTTGTTAATAACTGCAATAAGCTTTACAGCTTATTCTGCTCATCCCGAAGTGAGACGTTATCGGTCTATCGAATCAACATCTGACCTATTAATAAACAATTTAACCACAACGATAAAAAGCTCTTTAAAAGATAAATCTTATATCATCACAGATACTATTATTGCTCCAGCCCAGGATAATTCTTCTTTAAAAAACAAAATAACATATAGTGCAACAGACTCTATGGTATTTGATATGGTTAATCAAAAAGTATACCTATATAACAATGCTATTGTTGTATATGAAGACATGAAACTTGAGGCTGGTTATATAGAGCTTGATTTTGGTAAAAATATATTATTCTCAAGAGGAGTACAGGATAGTGCGGGGAGCAGTATTCAGAAACCCATTTCGACCCAAAACGGAGAAAAATTCAATGCCGGAGAAATAACCTATAATTTTAAAACCAAAAAAGGAAAAATTAAAGATGTAATCACCCAACAAGGTGATGGCTATATTCACGGGCGAAACATAAAAAAGGATAGCAGTAATGTTTATTATGTTGCTGACGGGAAATACACAACTTGTGATATGGAGCATCCACATTATTATATAGAAGCCAATAAAATTAAAGTTATACCTAACGACAAAATCATTACAGGGCCTGCAGAGTTATATATAGCTGATGTTCCAACCCCTCTGCTACTTCCATTTGGATATTTCCCCAACAGAAAAGGCAGGGCATCAGGTATACTTTTGCCAACTTACGGTGAATCCAACCAATGGGGATTTTTTTTAAAGGATGGAGGTTTTTATTTTGGAACAAATGAATATGTTGATCTTGCATTACGTGGTGATGTATATTCTAACGGGAGTTATGGTATTCAGGCTGCCAGCAATTATAATAACCGCTACCATTACAACGGCATCTTAAATTTTAAGTATTCCCAGATCATTGATGGCGACCGCGAGTTACCAAATTCTACCCGAAATAACGTATTTTCTTTACAATGGAATCATGTTCAGGACCCAAAAGCAAATCCTAACAGACGTTTCTCCGCAAATGTGAATGCCGGGAGCAGTTCCTTCAACAAATATAATGGCAATGTTACCGGGAGTTATTTAACCAATACATTGCAATCCAATATATCATTCTCCAAAGTTTTTGCTGGAACCCCTTTTAACTTCTCAGCTAACGCCAGACACAGCCAAAATACCATTACAAAAAAGGTAGACATCAGTTTGCCGGAACTTGCATTAACAATGAGTAGAATTTATCCTTTTAAAAATAATACTCGTGTTGGTAATAAATGGTACGACAAGATAGGAATAAGCGCAACTGCAAATGCCCGTAACGAAATCAATAGTTATGATTCACTACTTTTTAGCAAAACTACAGTAAATCAGATGAGAAATGGCGTTGAATTCAGAGTTCCAATAAGCACATCCATGAACGTATTGAAATATTTTACTTTTACCCCAACAATTTCAGCACGCAGTGCCATTTATCGTCAAATCATCCTTAAACATTATGATAACGCCAATGACAGAATAATTATTGATACTGTCAATAGTATCAAAATGGCCAGTGATTATAGTATTCAAGGAGCATTAAGTACACGTTTATATGGAGATTATTTTTTCCGCATCAAACGTTTAAAACAAATTCGTCATGTTGCCACCCCATCACTTACAGCAAGTTATCGTCCTGATTTTAGTGAAAGCCAGTATGGATACTATAGAAGTGTACAAATAGATAGTACCGGAAAAACCCGGCAATACTCAATATTTCAAAATGGTATTTATGGTTCCCCTGCTTCCGGGCCTAATGGTATTGTTGCATTTGGCATAAATAACACGTTAGAAGGAAAAATCAGGCAAAAAACAGATTCTGGATCGGTTGATAAAAAAGTATCACTAATTGATAATTTGAGTGCTTCGGTTTCCTACAACATTGTTGCAAAAAATTATAAATGGTCTAATATTAACTTAAACGGCCGTACCAAACTTTTTAAAAAGCTTGATGTAAATACAATTGCTTCAATAGATCCGTATCAACTTGACTCTGCCGGCCATAAAGTAGAACGTTTTGAATGGAACAATAAACGAATAGGCCGGTTAACATCTGCAACACTTTCATTAGGTACAAGCCTGCGTGGTCAGGATAATACAAAAGCGAATAGCAATAATACAGGAACAAATACTACCAAATCAGGTGGCTCACCTTACGACCTCGACTACCTTAATACACATCCTGACGCTTATGTAGATTTTAATATCCCATGGAATCTGAATGCTTATTACAATCTAAATTACAGCAAACCTGATACAACTAAGATTATTACACAAACCATGACTTTCAATGGTAATTTATTTCTTACCAAAAACTGGGAATTTGGCGTTACCTCAGGATATGATTTCACCAATAAGCAGGTTACTGTTACCTCTATTAATATACACCGAAATTTGCATTGCTGGGAAATGAATTTTACATGGGTACCATTTGGATTCCGTCAAAGTTTTATGCTGAACATAAATGTAAAATCTTCAACGCTAAAGGATCTGAAATTGACCAGAAAAAAAGATTGGTATGATTATCAATAACTCTACGAATTACGAATATTTCCGAATTACGAATCCGAGTAAACTAAATTGTATATTTGAGAAATATATTCTCTACCTATAACAAGTAAAAGTAAGAATTCGTAATCACTTGGCATGAAAACAATTATCACATCAAAAAATGCACCTGCACCCATTGGCCCATATAGCCATGGGGTATTAAATGGGAATATGCTGTTTATAAGCGGACAGGTTGCTAAAAACCCGGTTTCAGGAGAACTAATTCTTAGTGATATTAAAGCTGAAACCAAGCAGGTAATGGAAAACCTGAAAGGCATTTTAAATGATGCCGGGATGGATTTTACAAACGTATGTAAAACCACTATTTTCCTTAGTAACATGAATGACTTTAGTTCAGTAAATGAAATATATGGGTCTTACTTCTCAGGCAATTATCCTGCACGGGAAACGGTACAGGTTTCAAAGCTGCCATTGAATGTAAATGTTGAAATAAGTGTGATTGCGATGAAATAAAGTATCAGAAATATACTTACCCTTTCTTTGGAGGCATTGGCCCTCGTTTGTAGATAATCAATCCATTCAGAAAGTTTCGTAAAAGTTGGTCGCCACACTCTTTGTAGTTGGGATGCGTTGGATTACGGAAAAGCGCATTTAATTCACTTTTGGAAATTTCAAAATCAGCAAGTTTAAGTATCTTTATGATATCTTCATCCTTAAGCTGAAGCGCTACACGTAATTTTTTTAAAATATCATTATTAGTTAACATGCCGAAGTGTTGAGTAGCTGTAAATTTAAAAAATAAAATTGGAACGGTTTATGCTAATACCCATAATATAATTAAAAAGATATTGTGTTTACTAAAAAATTTATTCAAATGAAAAAGGCAATGTTCTTCATAACTACTGTAGGAAGTAGTTTGATGTGTGCTCTGGGTTTTTCGCAAAGTCAAACTCCGGATTCTTTAGGATTACCCGGTGATAATCTTAACCTTTATGCTGTATTGGATATCTTTCAGAAGTCTGAAACACTGGAAGGGTTCGAAAAATCACTTAATACGCAAAATTCCAAAATCAACAACCTCGATTTAAATAATGATAACAAAATTGATTATATCAGGGTTATTGATAATGTAAAAGGAACTGCCCACGCTATAGTATTACAGGTTGCTGTAAATCAAAAAGAAACACAGGATGTAGCTGTTATTGAGGTTGAAAAAGACAATGATGGTAATGCGCAAATTCAGGTTGTTGGTGATGAAATGCTTTATGGAAAGAATTATATAATTGAACCAAAACAGACCCTGAAAAGTAAATCAGCTGAAACTCCTAACCCAGGCTATACTGCTGGCAACTCCGGTAGCGGACAGACAACCAATATAACCAATAATTACTATAATGATAATACAACCTATAACAATGGTGCTTATTATAATCCTTATAATTATTGGTATCCGGTGTCCAGCTGGAGTATTGTAAGATTTATGTATTACCCATCATATGTAGTTTATGTTTCTCCATGGAATTGGGGTTATTACCCGTGGTATTGGACTTCCTGGACACCATTGTACTGGCATTCATACTATTACGGCTGGATTCATCCGTATTATAACAATTATTATGGCTGTTATTACAGATCCTACAATATTCATAACAATGTAGCCAATACCTATTACGGGCAAAGAAGATCGACCTCCACTTCTGTGAGTCAGAAAAGGGAAAGCGGTGAATACAACAAAACGTACAGCCGCCCCGACTTAGCATCTAAACATATAAACCAAAGCAGTAAATTCTCTGACAGGTCAACACAAGTTAAAGCTATTGCTCCTCAAAAAGATGTAACAAGCACTGGAAAAAACACCTCTTCACAAAATAATTTTGATTCAAAAACTGTGGAACCTATGAAACAGAATACTTCTATATCCAAACATGATGGGGGTACTCTTTCGAAAGAAAGCCAGACTGGAAATTATACCAGTAAACCAGCACCAATGAATTCAAACCATTCTGTATCGCATAATATGAATTCCCCTTTACATAGTAGCCCAATGCCAGGAAACAGCGGTAGCAGAAATTTTGGAGGCAGCCATAACTTTGGAAGCAGCAGCTATAGTGGTGGGAACCACAGTGGAGGTGGAAACCACAGCAGTGGTAGTCACGGTGGTGGTGGAAGAAGATAACCCATCCTAAAAAAACCAAAAAACGCCCGAAAAATTTTTTCGGGCGTTTTTTGGTTTGTAGTATACGCTTGTTTATTCTAATAATTCAGCAAATCTATTATTGCCTTTGCAACTTTGGTAGCATTAGGAAGCATAGTTGTTTCCAAAACAGAATTTAAAGGTATTGCAGGTAAGTTTTCGGCACCAATCACTTCAACCGGAGCATCTAAAAACTCAAAACATTTATTAGAAATACGTCCTGCCAATGCCTGTGCAAAACTGTTATTATAAGGCTCTTCAGTTAATACAATACATTTTCCATGTTTTTTTACTGAAGAAAAAACAGTTCCTTCATCTAATGGGTTTAATGTACGTAAATCAATAATTTCAATCTGACCAGGAAATGATTTAGATGCATTTTTAGCCCAATATACCCCCATACCATAAGTTATAATAGTAAGAGTAGAAGTGATTTTTTCTTTAACTCCCGCTTCCTGAACTATTCTGGCTTTACCTAAAGGAATAATATAATCTTCAGAAGGTTCAATTGTTTTTGCATCTTCGGTTCCTTTTATTTTGCTCCAATACAATCCTTTATGTTCAAGCATTAATACAGGGTTGGGGTCGTAATAGGCTGCCTTCATCAGTCCTTTTAAATCAGCACCGGTAGATGGGTAACAAATTTTTATACCGCGTATATTTGTCAATACGCTCTCAACACTTGATGAATGATATGGGCCTCCGCTTCCATAAGCACCGATAGGTACACGTATGATACAGCTAACTGGCCATTTGCCATTTGATAAATAGCAGGAACGGCTAACTTCAGTGAATAATTGGTTAAGCCCGGGCCATATATAATCGGCAAACTGAACTTCAACGATAGGTTTACAGCCAACAGCACTCATGCCCACTGTACTACCAATGATAAATGCTTCCTGAATAGGCGTATTAAATACTCTGTGCTCTCCAAATGTTTGGGCAAGGGTGGCTGCCTCACGAAAAACACCTCCTAAACGAGCACCAACATCCTGTCCATAAAGTAAACATTCCGGATGTTTTTCCATCAGCTCACGAATAGCAAACAATGCAGAGTCAACCATTACTGTTTTTTCCTTCCCTTTTGGTTCACGTTCACCTTTTTCTTCAGTAACAGGTGTAGGAGCAAATTCATGCTTAAATAAATCTTCCGGATGCGGTTCTTCGGCAGCAAGAGCTTTTTTATAATCGTCTTCTACCTTTTGTTTCGCCTTCTTTTCAATTTCATTTAATTCAGAACTACCAAAACCTTCAACAATCAATTGATTTCTGAACTTAGGAAACGGATCGCGTTTTTTAGCTTCTTCCAAATCATCGCGGTACCACTCCTTACGAACACCAGAAGTATGATGGTTTAGCAATGGAACTTTTGCATGTATCAGAAAAGGTCTGCGCTCTTTACGTATAATCGCAATAACTTCTTTTATTGTAGTGTAGGATTTAATAAAATCAGTACCATCAATAGTTCTGGTTTCCAATCCCTTAAATCCTTTTGCATATTCGGTTGCATCCTGTGCCCTTATCTCTTTTGCATTGGCAGAAATATCCCATTCATTATCCTGAACTAAATAAAGTATAGGCATTTTTTTTAATACCGCCATTTGAAAGGCTTCTGATACTTCACCTTCAGTAATACAAGCATCGCCTAATGAACAAACAGCAATAGGTTTATCTACCCCATAGTCAGGTAACAGATTTTGCTTTTCCAAGTATTGTATACCCATTGCAACACCTGTTGTAGGAATAGCCTGCATACCTGTTGCTGATGATTGCATAGGTATTTTAGGGAAATTGTCACTCCGTAAGCTGGGATGAGAATAATAAATCCTGCCACCTGAAAAAGGATCCTCTCTTTTAGCCAATAATTGCAGCATTAATTCATACGGTTGCATTCCAATACCCAACAATATACTGTCATCACGGTAATAGGCCGACAGATAATCCTGAGCCTTCAGTTGTAAACCAAGGGCAAGTTGTATGGCTTCATGTCCGCGTGATGTTGCATGAACATATTTAGATGTAACCTCTTTATTTGCTTCATACAGTTCAGCCATCGCTTTAGCGGTACACATCAGCTCAAAAGCTTTTACCAATGTGTCTTCTGCAATGGGAGAATCGATTTTCCTTTTACTTTCGGTCATTGTTTTTGACATCACCTGTTGCTTGTTTTATTTAAACCAATTTGGTTATCAGGCAGTTCTATGAATTACACCCTTATAAAATACAAAGATAACAGATTGCCGGAAACAGCAAATTCTGATATTATTTTGAATCCTTCAGCAAAATTAATCTGAACAATGGTATGTTCATATTTTATTTACTTTATACTATCAACTCAAAACCTTATATTTTAAAATTGTACTATCTTTGAAACTTACAATTTTTATTTATAATATCGTGCGTTTTTTAGCCAAGCTAAATAATTTGGGAACAACTACTGATTATTGTTTTATTATGAAAAAGAAAGTGATGAGAAATAGTATTTACATGCTATTCTTTTTCTCCCTCTTTTCCCCGCTTTATATTCATTCTCAAGTATTCTGGACTGAAGATTTTACAAACAATTGCCCCAATAACTGTGCTGCAGCCTCTTTTTCTGGTGTAAATGGTGCTTGGACTGTAACAAATACCGGTACTAATGGAAGTGATAATAATCCCTGGTACGTAAGCGCTGCCGAAAATGGCAGTGCTGTGGATTCATGTTCAACATTAAATGGAACTGATGATTGTTTACACATTGGTTCGAATGCAACAGTATTTGGGGATACCGGGGCAGCATTTTTGAATACCGGGCTTTTCGGATTATATGATATTGTTACTGATTTGAGAGCAGAATCACCGATAATTAACTGTACCGGACAAACAAATATTACACTATCATTCAATTATATTGAAGATGGTGATGGAACGAATGATAATGCTACTTTATGGTATTTTGATGGTACCACCTGGACGCAGTTAATAGACCTTGCAAAAACGACCCCCTGTTCTTCTAATACAAGCACCTGGACTAATTATTCCCAAACCTTACCTGCCAGTGCCGATAATAATCCGTTGGTTCAAATTGGTTTCAGATGGGTAAATAACGATGATGCGGTTGGTGAAGACCCTTCCATTGCAGTTGATTCCCTTACTTTATCAGTTGCTCCGGCATCAACAGACTCTATATTTACAGGAGTGATTGCTGGAGGCCCATTTTGCTCCTGTAGTACTGTAAATGTGCCTTTTACGAGTGTTGGGACATTTACTGCCGGCAATATTTATACTGCTCAACTTTCTGATGCTTCGGGAACTTTTTTTGCGCCCGTTACTATTGGAACATTGGCAAGTACAGCAAACAATGGAACAATCAGTTGTACAATACCCTGCAACACCCCTACCGGACTGGGATATTTGATAAGGGTGATCAGCTCCAACCCCAGTGTTATTGGTACTGACAATGGAGTTAATATCGACATTACCACTATAGTAGCTCCATCAGTGAGTATTTCTGCTATTGTGGCAGGCTCCATATGTACAGATCCATCCGTTACGTTTAATGCTACACTAACAAATGGAGGTTCAACTCCAAGCTTTCAGTGGCAATTGAATGGTGTTAATGTTGGAAGCAATTCTTCTTCTTTTGCTACTTCCGCAGTTTTGAATGATAATGACACTATCAGTATTACCGTTACCACCATTGCTCCATGTACCTTTCCAATTGCCTTCGCTGATACCATTATTAGTTGTGCAACCATCACCACAGGAGCCATTGCCGGAAGTCCTTTTTGTGCTTGTGCTTCTGTAAATGTACCATTTACGAGTACAGGAATATTTTTTGGAGGAAACATTTACACTGCACAAATTTCTGATGCCTTGGGTAGCTTTGCAACACCAGTAAACATTGGAACTTTGGCTAGTTCTGCGAATAATGGAACGATCAGTTGTACGATACCCTGCGGAATAGTCACAGGTGCGGGTTATTTAATAAGGGTTGTAAGCTCTGGGCCAAATGTAACTGGCTCTGATAATGGTGTTAATATTACAATTAATACAGCAGTTACACCATCGGTAAGCATTACTGCAACTATAAGCGGCTCTATATGTACAGATACGGCTTTATTTACAGCTATTCCGGTAAATGGGGGCACTGCACCAAGCTATCAATGGCAAATAAATGGAGTAACTGTTGGAACGGACTCCGTTATACTTAACCCCCAAACAGTTTTATCTGCGGGCGATACAGTTAGTGTTATGTTAATTTCAAATGCGGCTTGTGCTACAACAGATACCGTACAAACAGATACTGTTATTATCTGTAATTCTATTTCAACAGGAACTATCACAGGAAGCCCTTTTTGTGGGTGTGACAGTTTAAATGTGCCATTTGTTAGTGCAGGTATATTCGGTGCAGGCAATGTATATACAGCACAACTTTCTGATTCATCAGGTAGCTTTGCAACACCTGTAGATATAGGCACCCTGGTAAGCTCAGCGAATAACGGGACAATCAGCAGTATGATACCTTGCACAGTCTTAACCGGAACAATTTATCTTATAAGAATATTAAGCTCCAACCCTTCTGATACAGCAGTAGCCGGCATTGATACGCTTACGATCAATCCTGTAGTAGTACCTTCGGTAAGTATGAATACCACAGCAACCACTACTTTGTGTATAGACACAGCAGTAACATTTACTGCTATTCCTGTAAATGGCGGTACAGCACCCACATATCAATGGCAGAAAAATGGAGTAAATATAGGCACAGACTCGTCAATATATACCACATCCGGTGCTTTTATGATTGGAGATGTAATAACTGTTACTATGGTATCAAACGCTGCCTGCCCTGTACCAGATACTGTTCAGGCCTTTACTATTATTGATTGTCCTCAAATAGAAATATCTAATGTATTTACTCCAAACGGAGATGGAATCAATGATTTATTTAGGGTAAATTTAAGCGGTAATGCTTTGCAAAATTTCAAGATCGACATTTACGACCGCTGGGGCCTTCTTATGTTTACATCTACCAGTATCAACAATAAATGGGACGGCCGTACAACGGCAGGCCTAAAAGTAGTGGAAGGAACCTACTTTTATATTGTTGAATTGAATGGCACACAGTATAAAGGGCATGTTATGGTACTATATTAATAGCTCAAGCTGGTTTACATATAAATTCCCAAATTATACTTCGGCTGAATGAAGTTTGCAAAAACCAGCAAACTCATTCGCTCAGTATATATTGATTCACGCATAGTGTCTAATCCTAAAAAGATTCAATCTCTGATAAAATTTCCGATACTTAATAATTTACCTTCATCATCAGCAATCTGATACAGATACATTCCTGAAGGCAGAACGGAAACATCGACTGAAGCGGGAATTACATTTATTACTGTTGATATTAACTCCTTACCTACTACATCAAAAACTTTTAAAAATGTTAATTCATTATAATGTTCCGATGAGATGTACAGTTTACTTTGTGTTGGGTTAGGATATACTTTGAATCCTGAAGAATTTATTTCTATATCATTGGTTCCAATGGTAGAAAATGTAAAAGAAATATCGTCAATGTACAATGTATTTCCAGGAATTATAACCCCACCAGGCCCCATATTGCCTCCCATAATTTTTATATCCAGTGTGTCAGGAATATTGGAATTTTTATAGTTGAATGGAATTGTAACCTGATCGTAATCCGGAATAGAGTGATTTACTACAAACATGGCTGTTCCCACTTCTTCTCTGGATTGATTGTCCTGATTCCATTTGCTAAGACTTGCCATCAAATAAGCATCTCCACCGGAAAGAATGGTTGCCTTTAAAAAGGCTTTAAAAGAAATAGGCCTGTTAGTATAGGGTATACCCGGATTGTCCATATTCAAGGAACCTAAGAAAACAAAGCCGGCAATAGTATCTAATGTATTATTTCCAAAAGGAGGAGGAAGGGTTGCCGTATCACTAATAATTTTTAAAGCATAATTGCCCGAATGTGCATCTGTTGTTTTAAATGACATTTCAGGTAAACCATAAAAACTATTAAGGGATGACCAGCCAATAGGGTTTTCAGCAAAGTAAATATCCTCCCAGTCTTCAAACCCGCCATTGGTTGGCTGCATTTGTGCTTTCACATTAATAACCATTGTACTTGCAAAAATACCCATAAGAAATATGGTCTTCATTTTGCCTATAATTATTGAGCCTTTCGTTTTCATGTGTTTTTTACTTTAGTTTATTAAATGGATAGAGTCAACTATACTGTACAATCAATCTTACGCTGACAAAACTAATGGCTCTGATAGCAAAAACATCTGACAGTCGTCAGACGAGCCAATGATTTGTATCAACATTGTTTGTAAAGGAAAACTGGCTATTAATACCGCTTCGGTATCCGTAATAGTCCAATGCGCCTGTCGGCTCCTGGCCTATAACACAATAGCCTCAATCAGCAGATTAATATACCTATGAAAAGAGAAGGAGAGGGTGTAGAGGATTTATCTTAAGAGTGTAACAGAGCCTTTAAAATCGATGTATTCACCTTTTGAAGTTTTAATTCTGACAAGATATATGTATACTGCAAATTCGCATTTTCCACCTTTGTCAGTGCCATCCCATCCTGCATCCACATTATTGGTAGTAAATATCTGGTCGCCCCAGCGATTAAAAACGGAGAACTCATATTCTGCCATGTTAACATAAGTTATTGTAGGAATAAATACTTTGTTAAATTCTCCGGAAGGCCTGAATGCATTGGGCACATACACCTTAGGATCCTGGTATGCTTCCGCAATATTGGATAAGCTGTTTTCGCTAAAGCTGTATATGTTGCCCATACCTTCAAGTGCTTCTATATAATATTTAAACACGCCCTCGCCCTGCATTATGGTTGAAACATCATCTGTATATGTATTTATGCCAGCTGCCGCAAAGGGTTCATTAGCAATTGGCGTAGGATCCATAAGCCCATCAATACCGCGGTAAATATTGTATGATAAAACGTTACCGGACCAATTCTCATAATCGTTCCAGGTTAATGTATTCTCCATTGTTGTGCTATTTGCAATGGCTCTGAGAAGTATTGTTCTTCCAATGTTTGTCTCCATTCCGTCAAATCCGCAACTATCAATATTTATTATTTTGTAATAGTAGCTAATGTCATCTGTACGGACATTGTAATCACTATATGAAATAGGTGTTGTAGTGCTTACAGGAAGTGTTGCAACAGGTTTATAATTAGTAGAAACCGCATCTGTAGAGCGCATTATTTTATAACCGGAAGTGGAAGCAGTAACATCAATATGACAGGTAATATCTACCTGATTTGGGTCTACAACACTTACCCTGCGAATATATGAAAAGGTAGGAGGTATGGGTGATGCAGAAAAATATGTAATTCTATTGGAAGAAGCCGTTTTACTGCCGGATGAGTCAATCGCCTGTATTTTGTAATAATAAGTTGCCTGTGCTGCCAGTGATGTAACGGTATAAGTGAGCGTTGCCGGATCTACAGTTCCTAATAAGGTATAAGGCCCGGCAATACCCACTGTTGACTGATAAATGTTGTATGCAGCCAAACCTGTTCCTAAAGTAGTATAGGGAGTCCAGTTTAATATAACGCTACGTGCACATATCTGAGGTATGGAAGTTAAATACATGGTATTGAGCGGTGATCCAAGAGGGCTTATATTTCCACAACTATCGAAGGCTGCCAGATAGTATTCTTCAGAACCCAGATCTGCATCCGACAAAAGATAATTATAGCCAACATTATTAATTCCATATACTGTGTCGACAGGGAGTTTAGCAGATCCTATAAGTTTATATATCACATAGGCAGCTACATCCGGTGCTGAATTTATATTCCAGCTCATGAGAGCATTGTTTGAATCGTCAACGCTCAATGTGTCAAAAACAGGAATATAAGGAACAATAATATTCTGGAATGTGCCTCCATCAATAGTAGAAACGGAGGTACAGCCATTACTATCTGCCAGTTCAACACGGTAATTGATGGTTGCATTGCATACAAGAATGGTATCAATAAAACTTGTATTTGTTGTAGATCCTGTTATTGTCCATATTCCAGGCGGATTTTCCTCGTAAATAGTATATATACCTGTGGAAGAAGAAGGATTAGGTGACGCAATGGAGTTCCAGTTTAAGAGAGCGGTTCCGTTTGCAGGGTTGGTTACATCCAGATACATGGTACTTACCGTATCATCAGGAATGGAATATACCTGCCCGAAGCATCCTGAGCGTGTTCTGACATAATAATATACACGACCTGCATTGGCATTTGCGCCAATATGTGTATAGGTAGTTAAACTATATGACAAAATGCTGTCTATCAATGTAAATGACCCGCCAGGGCTGGTTGAGGAATAAATGAAGTACCCGTTAAAAGTTCCGCCAGGATCAGGGGGCGCAGCCCAGGTAAGGTCTACATCGCTATTAGAAAGAACTGATACACAGCTTATCTCAGGCGAAGGAACAACAGGAGTTGCCAGCACCGTAATTGAAACGGTTGAAATATTCTCAGCAGGTGCAGGGCAAAAATCATCTTTTACTCTAAAAACAAATGTATAGGTATTTGAAATGGTATTACAAGTAGAATTATAAGAAATATGGTCGCAGGTTGTTTGCCAGTTAAATGTGGTAGATATATTAGTTTGTGCAGATGTTGGCAATGATGTGGATAGTGTGGCGCATGGAGGGTTTAAACAGCCAGAAGCAGCATTGGTAAAGTTGCTTCCGAATTGAGTTCCAGAGGCATTGATTGTTAATGATTGCGGGGTAACGCCATCGGCCAGTAATCCGGGATCATTACCACTCAATGTAAAACTAACCAATGTACCTGCCTGAACAGTAGTCTGATAAGAACTATAGGTAACGGTGGGTATATTATTAACAGCACAGGGAAGCAATACTACCTGAATTTCCCTGTATATTTCTGCTACAAGGGTTCCGCATTTCCAGGCTTCCACTTTAACATTGGTAACAAAATATCCTTGCGTGTAGGAAGTAAAAGATATTTCACCTGTTGCAGCATTGATTGTTGCCGGTATATTAGCCGGATTTTGTGCTGTACCTGGCAGAGGGCTGTCGTAACTATAGCCTGTGGTAAAAGGTACAGGGGCAGGATTGGTTCCAAGAACATAAGTACCCGAAAAATCATCTAATGGTTCAGCCCATGAATAGGAGAGCGAATCCAGGTCGGGGTCATAGGCATTATGGTTGTATTTGAAAGGATATCCAAGACAGATTACCGTGCTGGGGCTTTCAAGGAATGTTGGAGAGGAATCAAAGCATGGATCGGCATTTTGTCCGTTATAGGAATACATTACAGCACGCAATGTAAAGCCATAAGAGTTAGCACTTTGCAGGTTGGTGAGAGAACCATTGCGGCAACAATCGGAATAAGCAAATATCCATCCCTGTGCTGGCGGAACACCTGACAAGGCTATAGGATTTGACTGAAATACCGATTCTTGTACAGCGCCTGCCACGGGGCTGCTGCTGGTAGGCCATCCGGATTGAGACTCGGCACTGGTACAGGAAATAGTAGGGCCGGCACTGTTACAGGAAGGAGAAATATCAGTTTGAGAAACCAGATTTAATGTAATGGTTTGCACTGATGGGTGGTTAATAACAGATATGGTAACAGTAGCAGGAGTATTGATGCCATTACAATCGCGATAAAATTTAAGTTTAAAGATATACTGTCCGTTGCCCTGACATTCCCAGGTAATTTCTCCACCCATGAGGTGAGAGGCATAAGTGGCCCCCCCCTGCCTCCCTGTAGGGGAGGAAATGAAAAAGGGGAAGAAGTAAATGAAAAGAATAAGAAAACCTCTCCTTAACCCCCGAAAGAAATTCGGGGCAGGCTCTCTTTTTAGAAGAGGGAAATGATAGTTGTTATACTTATATTTTTCTTTTACCATTATTTTTTTAGGGGCGTTCCAGCTATTTTTTTCCTACTACTAATTCAATCATGCTATTTTGATCAAGGTACGCATTTGCCAAATCTCTTACCTGAGACGCAGAAATAGATTTAATAGTTGCAATATAGCGGTCAAAAAAATCGTATCCCAAATTGTATTCCATAATGCCTTTAAAGCGTTCTGCAAGAGCAAAGGGGCCATCAGTGCTTCGTAAAAAGGTACCCAACATATAATTTTTTACAAGTCCAAGTTCTTGCTCCGGCACTAATTCTTCTCGTAAACGCTTAATTTCCATATATATTTCATTGATAGCATCCTGACAGACCTCCACTCCTACTTCTGTAGAAATAAAGAAATAGCCGGCATGATGCAAGGATGCTAAACCAGAGCCAATGCCGTAGGTGTATCCTTTATCTTCACGAATATTTGACATCAGGCGAGAACCAAAATAGCCTCCAAGAAGGGTATTTAGAACTTGAAATGCCAGAAAATCAGGATGAGTTTTATTGAATAACAGTTTACCGATGCGAATAGCAGACTGAAGAGCGGCTTCTTTGGGAACCAGATGTTTGAATTCGGAAGACGTAGAAACTGACACCTCTTTTTGGGTTATTTTGTTAATAAAGTTCCAATCATTACCTCCAAAATGGTTATCGAGCAGCTTAATTACCATATCATCTATCTTACCTGCAACAATAATTTTACAGTTGTTTGAGCGATAAAAGGTAGAATAGAAATCGAGCAAATGTGAACGTTGGATAGTATCAAAATCTGTTTCCTGCACATTTATCCCATAAGGATGTTTAGAGCCAAAGAGTAATTCAGTAAAGTGCTTACGTGCCACAACAGCTACTTTTTGATTATTGACAAGGAACTTTTGTTTTTTATTCCGGATATGGATATCTAATTCATGCTGTGGAAAAACTGCATCTTTGATTACCTGTTCTACTACGGGTAATGTAGCCTTTAAATGTTTGTTAAGTGTATATAAAACAACAGATGCAGTATCTTGTGAAACTCCCATTTCAAGAAAAGCTCCATAATAATCTATTTTATCAGCAATCTGTGAGGCCGTGAGCTTTGATGTGCCTTCTTCAAGCATAACATTTACAGTTGCCGCCTGCAAAGGCATTTCCTGCTGATACATGCCTGCGGCAAACAGAAATTCAATTTTGATAAGCTCCTGTGTGCCGGCATTAACAGAATATACAGGGATGTTATTTCGCAAGTGCTGCTCACTTGCTTTAATCATTTCAATTTTTTCTACTGTTCTATAGGCAGGCGGAGTTTTTCTATCAAGGATTTGCATTCGTTTTTTTATATTACTGTTTTATGAACAATTATACGGAAACTGGAATTTTTGCAAGTAAAAATTGTTATGCCAGCCATTTTGTTTCGGCAAAGCTTTTATACAAACTGTAAATTTACCAATTATTATCGCTCATACTAAAACGAACATTTACAACATTATTATAGATAGAGCCAAATGAAAAGCTCACCCCGGTGTATACATAGTATGAGAAATTGGATTTAAGCTGTGTTTGTCCTAATAAAATAGCAGCGGAGCTAACTTCGTCTTTCCTTAAATAATATTGGTCGTTTACAATGGAAAAATTGCCTCCCAGATTCCAATTCAGCCCCCGAACTATATTCCATGATACGTTAGGTGAAATATTCACCCTGTAAAAATGTTCTTTGGTAAAGTATTGAAATGTGCCAATATCGCAGTTCAAACTGCCCCATTTTTCTACCTGTTTATAGGAAAGCACCAAAGAATGGAGGAAATACCAATCGTTATATTTGTTTAAATAGGTTTGATTATAAAAATCGACATAACGGCCACCAATTCTGTAATTGAGGCGTAACTGACGTCTTGTAGCCTCTTCGTAGGGGAAAAAATTATATTCAATTGCAGGATAAAAAGAGGTGCTGCTAACCAGGTTTTGAACGGTAGAGGAATAATAAGAGCTAAAATAGCCAACAGCCAGTTTTTTTCCAACACTCACCGCATCAAAGCTATAAGCGCCAAAGCTATTCGCTGAGCTAACGATAGTGGTAGTGTCATCAATTTTATATCGCTGAAAATTACCAAACTGAAAAAAACCTGTTTCGAACCTGTTTTTTTCAGAAGTGCGATTGGTGTTGAAATTAGAATTTAAAAAAAATGTTTTACTGTATTCCTGGCCATTGCCATTGACATTGCCATTGACATTAAATAACCATAGGTTCCATTTATCTTTTACTTTATCGGCAGTTTCTTTTTCTTCTAATCCTTTTATGGTATATTGAATTTTATCAGCAAGCGGGCTTTTAATCAAATAAATCAGGATACCTTTGTTAAGCGTGTTTTTTAACCCTGACCGTATATCGGCATCTGACATGTTGGGCAAAGAATTGAACTTTTCAGACGCAATACAGTTTTTATATTCATTTTCGCCACAGAAATCGAATGTATATTCAGTTCCTCCACTACCAGTATTGATACTTCTGATAAGAACAACAATGTCGGCTAAATGCCTGTCGCGTACAAAGTTCAGATACGTAATTTCATTTTTAAAGTATTGGATGTCACAGTCTTCGCAGTTTATAAATACTTTGGGAGCGCCATTTCTCAGAGTGGTGGTATCTGTGACTTGTGCAAAAACAGTTTCTCTCCCAACTAAAAAAGTAACGAAAATAACCAAGCTATTTAACAGGAGCTTTTTTCTTGTATACTGGAAAACCATATAATTGTTTTTTATCGGGTGTATGACAAATTGCACAAGCAATAAGAAACTGTTTAAATCATTTTTATATTTCGGTGCGCTGCACCTTAAAAAAATATATGATTCTCTATACTACAAATATTTCGCGGCTCTGCCGCTTTATCAGATTCAAAAGTAATATCGATTGTAATCTGTAACAGTATTGCTTCGGCTGAATGACGCTTCAGTGAGCTCAGCCGAACCGTTTGCAATAGTTCGACAAGCTCACTAACCATTGCAAACTCATTCGCTCAGTATTACTGAATCTATCCGCCCCTTTGCTATCGCAAACCCGATAGCTACCGGGTTAGTATGATTCAGTATACATTGGCCTAAAATAGATTTACATCGGCATATAGCAATTTAACTCACTTTAGGTTACAACTGCCAGAACACAAATATAGAATTAATTGATAATTTTGCTTTCATATACAAGTTAATAATGGAATACATAGGTGAACGAGTAAGTATAAAACGTATGGATAAGGAGTTGAGTATTGTAATACTTGCACTGAAAGATAAATTGAAGAACAGGTTGCTGTTATTATGGCTTATTTTATGGTCGTTAGGCGGATTAATTGTATTCTCGCAGTATTTCATATTAACAGACTCCAACACCAAGATTGCAGTGGTTGTATGGATGTTTTTTTGGTTCTACTTTGAATTTAAAATTTTAAATGCATATCTATGGAGAAAATCAGGTAAAGAAATAATTAAGATAGGCAATAATAAATTACAATACAAACGCGACATTTCCGGACGCGGCAAAATCAGAACATACTCCTTAGATTTTATAAAAGATTTGCGGATAGCTGAGCTTAGAGAAAATTCATTTTTTGAAAGTCTGAACAACTCTTACTGGGTAATTGCCGGAGAAAAACTTGCTTTTGATTATTATGGTAAAGAAATAAAATTCGGGATTCAATTGGAAGAGAAAGAGGCGAAGTTGTTACTAAAAGTGATAAGCAATGAAATGAAAAAGGAATAAAAGAGCTATGTTTAAGCCCCCTTCCCCCACTTTACAAGGGGGAATTAAACACAGCCTCTTAGTTTTCAACCATAATTGTTATGCCTTTATTAAGGCAGGATATTTATGTTGTGCAAGATAAAATGCACCGAATAAAATGGCATTAAAGAATAAGTCACCAATTAAGGTTGGTGCAAAAAAAGGAATTCCTAATAAATAAGTGATATTTAACCCGGTGATCCCTGCCTGAAAACCGGAAGCAGCCCATACACCAAAATTAGTGATAATAAAAAACAGTACTGACGATGCGATTGACCCACCAGCTATTGATAGCAAACCGATATTTCTTCCAACAAACATTCCAATTATAGTAGTGAGGATAAAAGCAATATATACATAAATCATTGTATTGTGGAATCCCCATCCGAAGAGAAGTTCAAGTGCCACATCACTTAAAAACATTGTTATAAGAGGAATAATAAATGCTACGCGTTTATCAGTAAAATATACACCTCCAAACAATGCCATTGCAGCAACGGGGGTAAAGTTTTGAATATGTGGCAGCAAGCGGCTTATAGCAGCCAAAACAATTGCCGATGTAATAAAAATAAAACGCGGTGTAAAGATTTTAGAGTTCATAATTTTGAATGTTTTTAATATAACAAAAGTAGTATTTTTTTATTTTATGAGTTTCGAATTTGCCCGGCTAATTTACTGCTAAAAAAATGCGATGTCAAGCAATAATGAGTTTTATTTTGACCAAATTATTGCTCCTCTCTATGTTTGAATAACACCTACATTATAAGGTTTAGTAATAGGCGCATTATCAGCCATTTCAATACCCATAGAAATCCATTTACGGGTATCTACAGGATTAATAATTGCATCTACCCAAAGGCGGGCAGCAGCATAATAAGGAGTAGTTTGACTGTCATAACGGTCTTTTATTTTGTTAAACAGTTCAGCTTCCCTTTCAGGGGTAATTACTTCGCCTTTCGCTTTTAGTGACGCTATTTCAATCTGAACCAACACTTTTGCAGCCTGCGCTCCCCCCATAACAGCAATTTGAGCAGTTGGCCATCCTACAATGAGCCTGGGATCATAGCCTTTTCCACACATAGCATAATTTCCTGCGCCATAAGAATTTCCAATTACAACAGTAAACTTAGGGACTACAGAGTTGGACATGGCATTCACCATTTTAGCCCCATCTTTAATGATACCACCATGTTCAGAACGGGAGCCCACCATAAAACCTGTAACATCCTGTAAAAATACCAATGGAATTTTCTTCTGGTTACAATTCATAATAAAACGAGCTGCTTTATCAGCGCTATCGCTATATATAACCCCTCCAAATTGCATTTCTCCTTTTTTATTTTTTACCACTTTACGCTGATTGGCAACTATTCCAACGCTCCAGCCATCAATACGTGCAAGTCCACAAATAATAGTTTGACCGTAAACTTCTTTATATTCCTCAAACTCAGAATTATCAACCAAACGTAAAATAATCTCATGCGTATCGTATTGTTTATCACGTGTATCCGGAATGATACCCAGAATTTCTTTTTCATTTTTTTTAGGCGGTGCGGGCTGAATACGATTAAAGCCGGCCTTTTCAAAATGTCCTATTTTACTCATGATGTTACGGATGCGGTTCAGGCAATCTGCATCATCTTTACACTTGTAATCAGTAACCCCGGATATTTCGCAGTGGGTTGTGGCACCACCAAGTGTTTCATTATCAATATTTTCACCAATAGCAGCCTTTACCAGATAAGAGCCGGCCAGGAAAATACTTCCTGTTTTATCTACAATCATAGCTTCGTCACTCATAATAGGCAGGTAAGCTCCACCAGCAACACAGCTTCCCATCACAGCAGCAATTTGTATAATTCCCATACCGGACATTACTGCGTTATTGCGAAAAATACGTCCGAAATGCTCTTTATCCGGAAAGATTTCATCCTGCATAGGCAGGTAAACACCAGCGCTGTCTACAAGATAAATGATTGGCAGGCGGTTTTCCATAGCAATTTCCTGTGCACGCAGGTTCTTTTTACCGGTAATCGGGAACCAGGCTCCGGCCTTTACTGTTGCATCATTTGCAAGAATAATACACTGCCGGCCACTTACATAACCAATTACTACAATAACACCACCTGCAGGGCAACCTCCATGTTCCTTAAACATATCTTCACCTGCAAAAGCTCCAATTTCAATAGTTTCGGAATCTTTATCAACAAGGTATTGAATACGCTCTCTTGCAGTCATTTTACCCTGCTCATGTAACTTATCTATCCTGCTTTTTCCACCACCAAGATGTATCTTCTCCAGTTTCTTTTCCATAGCAGAAATGAGGAGATTCATTTTATCTTCATTTTTATTAAACTCGATATCCATAATAAAAGTTAAAAGTCAAAAGTTAAAAATCAAAAGCTTTAAGCTTAGTTGAACCGTCAATAGTTAAAAAATTAAGGGACGGGGCTACTTTATTCCGGCATCAAAGATAACAACAAATTGTATTAGCAGTTCAAATAAACTCTGTTGCTCCTGGTCCCTGGTTAAACAGCAGGTCGATGATACTTAAATTAGGGATAAATCCGAACTTGGTTTCAAATACCTGTGAATATTTTTTGGGATGGTACGGCTCATCTTCATCCAAAGGTGTTTTAGGGGATATACTATTGCGATAATCATGTGTTTCTGAATATATTTTACGGTATTCTGTAGTAAAGTTCCAGGTTATTTTTTGCTTTAAAAGAGCCATTATTACCTGCTGTATATTTTCATTCAGATCGATTAAATAGTCATATTTTTTTACATGGTAAAAAGGAAAAAAATCATCCTCATAATATTCAAAGAAAGGAGAACGTCTGTAGGCAGATTCTAATGTTCTCCAATGTAGTTGTTGCCAGTCATAGTCATAAGAAATTTTTAATTCTTTTACGACTTGTCGTTTACCACGCTTTACAAGGGGAACACTAAGTGTAAGTAAACCGTTGGGAGAATATATATTACAACGGCTACGGTATGTTTGTTTTGTATAGTGTTCATAATGTTCAATGATACATCGGGGATATTGAATAAGTTTTGAGTAATACTGAATTGGTGCGAGATAGGCTGTTGATAATATTGCAATTCGATTCATTTAAAATACTTTCCTATTCTTATTTAATTGTTTTAAACCACCTGTCCCAGCGGAGGCTACTACCAGATTCCGATTTATTTATTGACAGTAACACCAATGCCGCTTTTCCAACAACATGATCTTCGGGGAGGAAGCCCCAAAAACGGGAATCAGCAGAATTATGGCGGTTATCACCCATCATAAAATAATAATTCATCTTAAAAGTATAATAAGTGCTGTGTTTTTCATTAATAAAAATTGAGTCGCCATTTACGCGCAAGTCATTTTTCTCATATATACTGATAATTCTTTTGTATAGTGGTAATGTTTCACTATCAATTTTGACAGAATCACCAGCTTTAGGGATATAAATGGGGCCAAAAAAATCTACATTCCATAGAAAATGTTCATTTTCAGGAAACATATAATCGCTGTAACTTCCTTTTTTTTCAATAAGCGGCTCTGCACTTACAATATGTGCAATGCGTTTAACACTATCAACATCTGCTGCATTTAATGTAAACCAATATTCACCTTTATTACGCATTTTTCCACCTTCTGTAATACCCCATTTTGTGAGCGCTTCAGAATCTATGCTATCCCTGTCTGTTATTATTTTATAGTTAAACTGTAGCTTCTCCGGCACATCGCTATATTGGTTATTGATATATACCTGTCCGTTCCGTATTTCAAGCGTATCACCAGCAATAGCTACGCATCGTTTTATATAATAAATACGCTGATCAACAGGATGTTCTTCTTCCATGGGATAATTAAATACAAGCACATCGTTATGCTCTATATCCGGTGAACCAAACAAACGCTTATAAGGTATCTGAATCCAGTCGAGATAAGAGCGGGTGTTTTCAGTAAAAGGCATTCGTTGATGTGCAAAGGGTATTGAGAGCAAAGTAATGGGGATGCGTGGCCCGTAACTTAATTTACTGACCAACACATAATCTCCGGTAAGTAAAGATTTTTCCATTGAAGGAGAAGGAATGGTAAAGGCTTCGAAGAAGAAAATACGAAATAAGATAATTGTTACAAAAGCTAATACTATTGCTTTTATCCATTCTTTTATAGTTGATCTTTTTTTCAAAATAATAATAGGAATAGAATACTAAAAAAATCACACGGTTATAAATGCGAATGGTTACTCATTTTACAAACCTATTACTATATGGTTTATAAAATCAGCAACCATCGATTATCGCATAGAAATCAAACCTAATCTGATTTATTATTTTTTGCAGCGCGTTTATTTTTAAAATAAACAAAACCCCATATTCCAAAAACCAATACGATGAAGTGTATCAGATAAGAACGTGATAATCCGTCTTTGCTAACAAAAGTAAAAAAACGTGTTCTGCGCGCTGTATCATCAAATAAAGATGTTTTTAATTTTTTGAAAAAGCCACTTTGCTGTTTGTTATTATTATTTTTATTATCTTCTTTGATGCTCATCCAGATAAAAACGGGTTTACCAACAATGTGATCTTCAGGCACAAATCCCCAATAACGGGAGTCTGCTGAATTATGGCGGTTATCCCCCATCATAAAATAATAATCTAACTTAAACGTATATGTTGCAGCTTCTTTGCTATTAATAAAAATTTTTCCATCTTTTATTTCCAAGTCATTGCCTTCATAGTTTTTTATGATTCTATCGTATAGAACAATATTTGTTGTATCTATAGTAATAGTTGCACCTCTTTTAGGAATATACAACGGGCCGAAATTATCGTTATTCCATTTATATGTAGGTTTATGAGGGAGTATACGAGGGTTATATTCTCCTACAGGTTCAATTACCGGCTCAACCGATTTTATACTGCTTACCTTTTTTAATTCGTCTACCTTGTTATTTGGCAGATTTATCAGGTAAAATAATCCTGCACTATCCTGCTCATAACGTATCGGGTCAGTAATATCAAATTTTTCGATTAGCTTGGAACTAAGGGTGGAACCGTCTGTTCTAACTTTATAAGTATATTGCATTGTTTCTGCAACATAAGCAGGTTTTCCATTTATAAGGAGCTGCTGATTTATTATTGCAAGCGTATCGCCAGCAATAGCAACACAACGTTTTACATAATTTTCGCGTTTATCGGGTGGACGGGCTACAATATCGCCAAAATAGGGTTTACCAGTTTGCGGGTTAATCTCTTTGTTATGCCATACTACATTGCGGCCATAATCTCTGCATAACTGGTAATAACTCTGATCCTGAGCATTTAAAGCTACAGTATCGCCATCAGGATAGTTAAATACTACTATATCGTTGTTTTTTACGGAACCTAATCCGGGTAAACGGAAGTAAGGCAATTTAAACCATTCTACATACGATTTTGTGCTTTCAGTGAATGGTAAGGTATGGTGTGCAAAAGGGAAAGACAATGGCGTATTCGGGATTTTAGCACCAAAGCTTATTTTGCTTACAAACAAGTAATCACCTACCATCATTGATTTTTCCAAGGAGGAAGTAGGGATGGTAAATGCTTCAAAAAAGAATGTGCGGATAACGGTTGCTGCAACTACAGCAAATACAATAGCTTCAGTCCATTCGCGTACAAAAGACGGTTTAAGTTTGCTTATATCTTCAGGGCCTATATAGGTTGTATCTTTCTGAAACGCAATATAGGGGAGGTATATAAAGCCAGCGATAAAAGCTGCTGTTTTCTCAACAAAGGAGCGTTTGTTGAATGCTTTTGCCAGCAATAAACTCATAATACCAACCATTAAAAAATTTACTCCGGGAGTAATTATGAGAAACAACCACCACCAGGGCTTTTTGATGAGTTTTAACCAAATAATAAAATTATAAAAAGGAACCAAAGCTTTCCAGCTTTTTTCTCCTGCAATAGCAAATAACTTCCAAAGACCAATGACGGTTGTAATTGAGAATAGTATCAATAATAAATACGAAGTATCCATAAAAATTTAAATTGTAGTAAAATACGAAAGTACAAAAATAAAAAAGGGCTCTTTCTGATAATTAACATTATTTGGCTAATGAAAAAAGGAGAGATATTTTATTTATAACTCATCAAATCGTTCATTCCATAAATTCCTTTTTTTCCGACAAGCCATTCAGCGGCAATTACCGCCCCTAATGCAAATCCCTTACGGCTATGTGCAATATGAGTAATTGTAATTTCATCAACATTACAAGCGTAGGTAATACTGTGTGTACCGGGAACTTCATCTATACGTTTTGAGACAATTTCTAATTCGTTTTTATTATTTGTTAAGTTATTGACCCACTTTTCTTTATTTTTAATTTGTTCCACGATCTGATTAGCGAGGGATATAGCGGTTCCGCTTGGGGCATCTAATTTATGTATATGATGAATTTCTTCCATTGACACATTATAGTGAGGATAGACACTCATAAGTTTTGCCAAATACTCGTTTAGTTTAAAAAACAGGTTTACACCTATACTGTAATTAGAAGCATAAAATAAAGTCTGATTTTGATTTATGCATTTTTCCTTTACTTCATTCAGCTTACTCAACCAACCAGTAGTACCCACCACAACAGGAATGTTGGCATCAAAACATTTATAAATGTTATTTACTGCTGATTCAGGGATACTAAATTCAATAGCTACATCCGCCTTTTTTAATTCTTCAGTAGAATAACTTTCAGCATTAGTGATATCAACTTTTAATACAATTAAATGGCCACGGGATAAAGCAATTTGTTCAATTTCTTTACCCATTTTTCCATAGCCTATAAGTGCAATATTCATAACAACAGGTTTTTAACATTTTTAGGAAAGCTAAAGTACAATTATTTTATTATTGAACTGTCATATAATACCGCTTCGGTATCTGTAATAGTCCAATGCGTCAGTCGGCTCTTGGCCTATAACAGCTACTAATTGCGGCATTAACAATTCTAAAGCTCAAATTGTCTTTGGAGTAATTTGAGCTAAGAATTGGTATAACCTGCAACCAGACTCAGGGCCACCGCATGAATAACAATTGATTGTCAATAAGTTGTATTGGCAGCGTGTAATAGGATTTATTTTTCTATGCTCATTTGAAAAAAAAATCAAATGAACATATCAAATCACTTTAACACACTTACTGACCCGCGAGATGTTAGTAAAATAAAACATTTATTGACAGACATTATAGGTTTATCGTTGATAGCAGTAATAGCAGGTTGTGAAAGTTATGATGATATAGAAGAGTTTGGAAAAGAGAAAGAGATTTGGTTGCGTAAGTATCTTCAATTGCCTAACGGGATTCCTTCACACGATACGATAGAGCGTTTATTTGAAGCATTGGATCCAATAGAATTTAATGCCTGTTTTAGTTCCTGGGTTACGGCAATATTTAATTATAGGGATGAAGTTTTTTTGCATATTGATGGAAAAACATGACCACCTGCTTTGCAGGTGGTTTTTTAAGGAAAAATAAAATTTAGCAGGCTCTATACTTGTTTCTGTTTACGCAGATTCAAAAATCCGGCTGTAACTGCTTTTAATAAACAACAACTTTTTTAACTACCTCCC
>JAHEXZ010000048.1:40393-42562 GCA_023251835.1 Bacteroidota bacterium
GCAGGTGGTTTTTTAAGGAAAAATAAAATTTAGCAGGCTCTATACTTGTTTCTGTTTACGCAGATTCAAAAATCCGGCTGTAACTGCTTTTAATAAACAACAACTTTTTTAACTACCTCCCCGTCCTGGCTGCTTACACTTATCAGATAAATACCTTTACCCAGTTTTGCAAGATCTATTTGCTTTGAGTAGCTTCCATTAAAGTCGGTTATTATTTCCTGATAAACTAAAGTTCCTGCTGTATTTTGCAGCTTTAATTTATACGTTGTTTGGGTAATACCTGTAAATGTAATATTACAATTTCCGTTAGCTGGGTTTGGATAAACCGAAAGAAAATAATTATTGTTTAATTTATTTATATCAGTGCTGCTAAAATTAATATTATCCGAAGGACAAGCATTCCCGTTGACAATAACACTGAAATCTCCATTCTGAGTTACAGTATAGGATTGATTCGTTGCTCCTCCAATTATTTGTCCATCCAGATACCATTGGTAGGAGGTTGATGCAGGGGCTGTAAGTATAGTTCCGTTTGCAGTGATTATAGGCGTTGGCTTAACAGTAATGGTAAATGAAGAAGATGTTCCAACACAGCCATTAAGAGTAGGTGTGATGGTTATTGTTGCAGTAACAGAAGAGTTTGTTGAATTAAGTGCAGCAAATTCAGTGATATCTCCCGCTCCGGTTGAAGCTAAGCCAATTGTGTTGTCAGAGTTGGCCCAATCATATGTGGCGCCCGAAGGAGTGCTTGAGAAGTTAGTTGCAGCTATTGTATCTCCGTTACACACATTATTGTTTGCAATTAAATTTACTGTTGGTATCGGTTGAGCATCTATAACCAAAGCCGCTGATGTCGCAGAAGTACACCCTGATGCATTGGTTACTGTGTAACTGTAGGTTCCCGGAATAAGTGTCGTTAATGTTGAGCTTATGCCGGTTCCTGTCGTGGTTGTTCCTCCAGGAGTTACCGTTAATATCCAGGTTCCGCTTCCCGGCAAGCCGTTTATAATTGCATCTCCTGTTGTAACTGTACAGGTCGGCTGAGTGATTGTTCCAATGGTTGGTGCTGGTGGCGTTATTGGTTGCGTACTGATAACCACATTTGCCGATGAGGAAGAAGTGCAAGCAAGCGCATCGGTTACTGTGTAGGAGTATGTACCTCCCACAAGCCCTGTTATTGTTGAGCTTGTTCCTGTTCCTGTAGTCGTGGTTCCACCCGGAGTTACGGTTAATGTCCAGATCCCGCTTGCCGGTAAACTGTTTAAAATAACATCTCCTGTTGCTATTATACAGGTTGGTTGAGTAATTGTTCCAATTGCTGGCGCTGCCGGAGGTGTTGGTGCATTGATAACCACATTTGCTGATGGGGAAGAAGTGCAGCTTGACGCATTTGTAACGGTATAGCTATAGGTTCCTGTTATAAGTCCTGTTATTGTTGTACTTGTACCTGTTCCGGTGGTAGTTGTTCCACCGGGAGTCATTGTTAATGTCCAGCTCCCTGTTGCCGGTAAATCATTTAAAATAACATCTCCGGTTGGTATTGCGCATGTAGGTTGAGTAATAGTTCCAATGGTTGGCGCTGTTTGTTGTGCATTGATTGTTATGCTTGCTGATGCGGCAGAAGTGCAATTTGACGCATTTGTAACGGTATAGCTATAGGTACCTGCATTAAGCCCTAGTATTGTTGTACTTGTTCCCGTTCCGGTGGAAGTGGTTCCGCTGGGAGTTTCTGTTAATGTCCAGGTTCCTGCTGCCGGCAAATCGTTTAACACAACATCTCCTGTTGCCACTGTGCAAGTTGGCTGAGTGATTGTTCCCACTGTTGGTGCTGTTGGAGTAATAGGTGGTGTATTGATTACCACGTTTGCTGATGCAGGGGAAACACAGGCTGAGGCATTGGTAACGGTATAAGTATAGGTTCCTGATGAGAGGCCGGTTAATGTTGAGCTTGTTCCCGTTCCGGTGGTAGTTGTGCCTCCGGGACTTACTGTTAATGTCCAGGTTCCTGCTGCCGGCAAATCGTTTAACACAACATCTCCTGTTGCTACTGTGCAGGTAGGCTGAGTGATTGTTCCCACTGTTGGTGCTGTTGGAGTAATAGGCTGTGTATTGATTACTACGTTTGCTGATGCAGGGGAAACGCAGGCTGATGCATTAGTAACGGTATAA
>JAHEXZ010000153.1 GCA_023251835.1 Bacteroidota bacterium
CGACAGCCCGGGAGGCTTTCTGTTATTGGCCAACGACAGCTTAGATATTACCCGTGAGGTGGTAGATGGGTTAAATGCACAATATAAGGCGAAGAAGACTGGCGGGAACAAGAAGTAATACCTCTTCCTATGGCAATTAAGTGATTGCCTAAGATATGCAGGTTATAAGTTGGCTGTTTTCCTTTGTCGTGGTGCAATGTCGATTAAACAATGGTCGTAAAGTACAGTTCGTAAAAGTAGAGCTGTCGTATTTTTTTATTTTTTATAAAAGACCAGTCTCAAACCTTACAATCCATTAAACAAACGGTTGTAAAACACAGTTCATAAAAAACACAATGGGTGTGTTTTTATTTTTCTAACAGTTCAATAACAAAAGACCTAAAGTCCATTAGACAAAGGTCGTAATGGGTATGTTCGGATTATTTGGTTAGAATTATTTTTTGTGTTTCCCTTCCCTTATTGGTAATGAAATGCATAAAATAAATACCACTTGACTCTTTGCTTAAATCAATTTCAGATTTCGAATTGGTGATTTCGGATTTAAAAACCATTTTTCCTACTACATTATATATCTCAATAGTTCCTTTTGTGTAAGGTTGTTCGATAATAAACACACCATTAGTAGGGTTAGGATATACTGCAATGTAATTATTGTTACTTAATTTATCAATACCTACCGTAATTACGACTGGTGACGATGAAGCAGAAGTGCATCCTCCAACATTAACAATTACAGTATAGCTTCCATTTTGTGTTGTTGTGTAGGTTGCACTCGTTGCTCCTGTAATAATGTTACCGTCCAAATACCACTGATTACCAGTTGTAGAGTTGGAGGTCAGTACTGTTCCATTCTGAGTAATAGTTGGTGTTGTAGGCAATGGAGTAACGCTAACTGCCACCGCAGCTGAAGTGGCAGAACATCCACTTCCATTGGTTACTGTCACAGAATCATTGCCAGAAGATGAAACGGAAATGCTTTGAGTTGTTGCACCATTACTCCACAAATAAGAACTTGTATTACCAGCAGTAAGCATAACGGAATTGCCTTGACAAAAAGTGGTTGCTCCATTTGGGGTTATAGTTGCGGTTGGCAAAGGATTTACAACAACCGTTGTTACAGAAGAAGTTGCTGAACAACCATTTACATTTGTTACTGTTACCGAATCGTTGCTTGATGCTGAAACAGAAATGCTTTGTGACGTTGCACCGTTACTCCATAAATAAGAATTCGATGAACTTGCTGTAAGTGTTACAGAATTTCCTTGACAAAAAGTTGTTGCTCCGCTTGGAGTGATTGTTGGTGCTGCCATTTGACAAATTTTCGCAACAAAAATATCAGAGCCACCACTACTGGTTAAGGTAATCGTTCCAAAAGTGAGAGTAATATAAAAAGATCCAGTTACCAATACATTCCCATAAGGATCAGTGGAAACACCTAATCCTTGGGGAGTGCTATAGGGATTTGCCCAAAGACTTTTCGCCCAAAGTGCATTACCAGAGGTAGAGTATTGCGCGATAAAAATATCAGAATTAGCACCAACACTGGTTAAGGTAGTTGTTCCAAAAGTGAGAGTACCATGAAAAGACCCTATTACCATTATATTGCCTGAAACGGAGGTGGAAGAACTTTGCCCAATAAATTCACTGCCAATTGCCCCAGCACTTTTCGCCCAGAGTACATTACCCGAAGCAGAATATTTCACAATAAAAACATCTAAATTGGGAACATCAACATTGTTTAAAGTAGTCGTTCCAAAGGTGATGGCAGGACTAGAAAACATCCCTGTTACTAAAATGTTGCCAGAAGCATCGGTGGAAACATTTCGTCCCATATCTACATTGCTTCCCCCAGCACTTTTTGCCCAAAGCGCATTGCCGGAAGGAGAGCATTTCACAATAAAAAAAGCATGAGATCCTCCGGTATTGGTTAAAGTAATGGCTCCAAAGGTAATAGTAGGGCTTTTAAAACCGCCTGTTATCAATACATTACCAGAAGCATCGGTCGAAACACCTCGACCATCATCATCATCGCTTCCTCCAAAGCTTTGTGCCCAAAGCAGATTGCCAGACGCGGAGTACTTCGCAAGAAAAATATTAGACAAGCCAGACGAAAAAGTATCGGTTTCAAAAGTGATAGTACCGCTGAGAAAAGAGCCGATTACCAATACATTACCAGAAGGATCGGTAGAGGAACAGTGTCCGATTTTACCGCTAGTTCCTCCGGCACTTTTCGCCCAAAGTACACTACCTGTGGGATCGTATTTCACAATAAAAATATCATTATTGTTGCTACCTGAATTGGTTAAAGTAGTAGTTCCCAAAGTGATAGTTGAGCTATTAAAGTATCCTACTACAAAAACATTGCCTGAAGTATCGGTGGAAACACTATTTCCATAATCCCCAACCCTTTGAGCCCAAAGAACATTGCCAGAAGGAGAGTATTTCACAACAAAACCACCCGCATTCTGTAAAGTAGTTGTGCCAAAAGCAATGGCAGGGCTATCAAAATACCCAGTAACATAGGTGTTTCCATTAACATCAGTGGTTATACTTTTACCCTCGTCATTAAAAAAGCCTGATGCGCTTTTTGCCCAAGTCATACTACCTGAGGAAGCAAAATATCGCACAATAAAAACATTACCTCCCCCTGCATTCGAATTGGGTAGATTAGTAGAACCAAAGGCCATGTATGGAGAACTATTAAAAGACCCTGTTATAAACAACAATAACACATTACCAAAAGTGCTGGTGGAAACACCGCATCCCAAATCATTGCCGACACCTCCGGAGCTTTTTGCCCATACCTGATAGGAGTTACCATCGTATTTCAAAACAAAAATATCAGCAGCACCCGAATTGGTTAAAGTTGTGTTGGCAAAAGTAATAGTAGAGCTCTGAAAATACCCTGTTATATAACAATTACCGTTTTCATCATTGGAAACACAATTCCCCTCATCATTGCCGGTTCCCCCAACCCTTTGCGCCCAGTCTACACTGCCATCAAAAGAAACGAAAACAACAATAAAAATATCAGAAGCCCCTGCATTGGATAAAGTATTAGTTCCAAAAATTATAGTTGGGCTGTTAAAATAGCCTGTAACAAACACCCTGCCCAAAGAATCAGTGGAAACGCTACGTCCGCCATCATCACCAGTTCCTCCTGCACTTTTCGCCCAAAGCACATTGCCAGAAGGATTGTATTTCACAAGAAAAACATCACCACTATTACTACCTGCATTGGCTATTGTAGTGGTTCCAAAGGTTATGGTTGGACTATTAAAAGAACCTGTTATCAGCACATTGCCAGAAATATCGGAGGAAACACCGTATCCATAATCATTGGCAACTCCTCCAGCACTTTTCGCCCAAAGCACATTACCAGAAGAAGAGTATTTCACAAGAAAAATATCAGTCGTACTCCCCGTATTGTCAGAATTGTTTAATGTTGTCGTTCCAAAAGTGATAGAAGGACTGTTAAAAGCTCCTGTTATCAGGACATTACCAGAAATATCGGGGGAAGTACTGTATCCAAGATCATTGGCTGCTCCGCCTACACTTTTCGCCCAAAGCACATTGCCTGAAGTAGAAAATTTCACCAGAAAAATATCACCACTGTTGATGCCTGCATTGGTTAAAGTAGTCGTTCCAAAAGTGAGTGTGGGGCTATTAAAAGCCCCTGTTACAAAAACATTACCTGAAGTATCGGTGGAGACACTTTGCCCATCATCATTGCCATTTCCCCCAGCACTTTTCGCCCAAAGCACAGAGCCACCAATATTATATTTCACAATAAAAACATCAGTTGTGCTGCCCGTATTATCAGCATTTATTAAAGTGATAGTATCAAAGGTAATAGTAGGGCTTTTAAAACGCCCAGTAACATAACTATTCCCGTTTGCGTCAGCCTTAATACTCCTGCCTTCTACTTCAGAAGTTGCTCCAACGCTTTTGGCCCATTGCCAGTTTGTGGATTGGGCATTTGCCCCCAACACATGTAATAGGATAAAGGAAAATAGAATTAGTTTTTTCATTTTGTTATTGTTTTTTAACCGATTGATTTCTTTTTTTGTAGTCTTTTAAAAAATGTAAAAATCTCATTGTAGGGTTTTGTTCTTTTTTCCCTTTCTTTCCTTCTACATACTTGGAAAGAATTTCATAGTAATGTTTAAAAGGAATAACTTCAATCCCTTGGTTCTTTAATATTGTTCTATATATAGGAGCGGAAGATTCATATTCGTAAACCACTATCTTTTTTATTACCATGTTTTTAGACCACCATTCTATTGGGGTTTCCCCGTCTAACGCCAGACCCGTTGTTAGATATTTTTCAATAATATCGAAATTTTGCTTTATTTTTACTGTGGTTTTTTTTTCTGCAATTACAGCTTTTATTTGAATTAAAATTAGCTCCTTCTTATTTCGGACTAAAACATCAATATCTGTCCAACTTATTTGCTCAAATACATTTTGAGTCTTACCTTTCTGAGTTCTGCTGATTTTTTTTACATAAGGAATCCAATAGTTTTTAAGAACAAAACAGCCTTTAATCTGATAATATTCTGCTACTAATTCTTCGACAAAGTTTTGCATTTTCTATTATTTTAATGTTATCTTTTTTTATTAAATCAGGAAAGTTTTGCATCCATTCAGAATAGACTTCCACATTATTTTTTACAAATATAAATTAAAAAATTCAATAGTGTGTATAAATAACACCGAAAGTGTATTTATTTACAACCGTTAATAGTATTGATTACTTCCATAGTTATAGCAAACTTTGGTTAATGGTTATTCACATCGGAAATAAAATCAAAGGCATTGTATCAAAAAGGGGAATGAGTGTAAGCGAATTCGGAAGGCGTATTAATAAATCACGAGAGAATGTTTATAGTATTTTTAAAAGGAAGACTATTGATACAGGACTATTGTCGGTCATTTCAAAGGTTCTTGAATATGATTTTTTTGAATATTACACCGCACTTTCTTTGGAAGCTCAAAAGCTAAGAGATGAGAACACAACTCTTAAAGAAATGATTAAATTTCTTAAATCAAGAAAAAAGAATTGAATTGTGCTTTTCTTTTCTTGACTAATTTAATCCCCTCTCTCTGAAATAACAATAAATACGGAAAGCATTTTTTTGTGCAGTCGGGCAAAAGCAAATGTGGTGCAATTGTGTCGGCTCATATCTTTGCAAACATAATAAAAAGAAATCTAAAGTTGGCACTCTGAGCAGTCGGCTTGTGCGTGGGGTTGCAGCTATTTTAGGGGTAGTTTGTCTACTCTGTCATTATAAACATTCTGTTCAAAATTATACCTAATTTACGCTTATATTCTTCCTGTAGCCAGCTTATGTAATTATCCGTACATTTTGAT
>JAHEXZ010000049.1:0-37941 GCA_023251835.1 Bacteroidota bacterium
ACTACCAAACTTGAACAGGGGCTATGAGCACCATTAAAAAAGACGGCTTTTGTAAACACTGCTTTACGGTACGCAAGTTACTTCATAGGATTGAGAGCGCCAGCTGTTATAAACTTGAAACAAAAAGAAACAAAAAATTCAAGAAAAGGTCATCGGCATTCGCACAAGCTGGCTCAGCCCCCGCTACCTTTTCTGGCCACCGCGCCTCTCTGAAGTTAGATCGGTGCGGCTGATGTCCACGAAAAGTGCGAACTGCAAGTTGCTCAGCATTGACGCGTTGATTGGGGCGAAAGAGCAAGCTTGCAGTTGGTTGGAGTTCATCCTGAGCGAAGTCGAAGGATGGTGTCTTTTTCTTTGTTTCTTTCTGGAGCCTGCCCTGAGTTTTGACGAAGGGGACAAGCAAAAGAAAGAAAAATGCTCAATAATAAAACTATATTTGATTATTACTATGATTTTTCATAAAGTTCTGCGTAACATCAGTTTTAACTTAACACTAACGACTAACAGCCTTTTCAGCACATTGCCAAAGTGCATTTGCTGTTTTCTCCCAGCTGAAATCGAGTTTTCTCTTTCTGCCCTTTTCAATTAATGAATTACGTATATCATGGTTATTATACAGAGTCAACATGGCATCAGCAATTGAATTTACAGAAAATGGATCAACCAGCAAAGCAGCATCAGCAGCAACTTCGGGCATAGAAGTTACATTACTGGTTATAACAGGTATATCACAATTCATTGCTTCAAGAATAGGAATTCCAAAACCTTCAAAATAGGGAACATAAACAAGGGCAATTGTAGCACCCGTAATATTTACCAAATCTTCTGTTGATAAGTGTCCGGTAAATACTACGTCTTTTTTATTTTTCATATTCAGATAAGCATGCTTTATTTCTTTTGTCCAATAATATTTTTCACCCACAATCAAAAGCTTTGCATCTGTATACTGAGTTTGTTTAAATGCGTCAAATGCCTGAAACAGGCGGCAAATATTTTTGCGCGGATGCAATGCCCCTACAAATAAAAAATAATCACAATTTTGTGAATACCTTTGCTTTACCCGTTGTTTTATTTCTTCAGGAACGGGTTTGTATAACTGATTACAGCCATTATATACCACATCAATATTCTGAGGGTTAATACCATATTGTTTTACTATATCGTTTTTAGAAAACTGTGATACTGTTGCTATCCTGCTGGCTTTATGAGCAAATTTCGGAAAAAAATAATGATAATACTTACGCACCGGAAAAGGTAAGTCGTTTGGATAATGCTCAAAATTCAAATCATGGATTACAGCCAATTGTTTTACATTCGCATGAAGAGATAAATAACCATCAGGAGAAATAAATAAATCCGGCTTGTATTTATTTAAAAAGCCGGCAACGCTATATTCAAACCACCAATAAAATAGAACCGGGTGACGTGCCTGTGGGGAGAGAATGAGCGGGGTAATATTATCTGAAAAGATAAATTCTTCGTCAAAATCACGGTCAAATAAAAAAACAAAATGATGTTCAGGATGTGCAATAGTAATACGTTTCAATGTTTCGTATGAAAACCATCCTATACCTTCCAGTTTATTTTTTAGTAATAAGCGGGTGTTGACAACTATTTCCATTTGCTCTGACGAAAGTACAGAAAATTTGCACTTGTTTATGCTCCGGCTATTTGAGTACACTATGTCTCCATTTTATACTTCGACTGAATGAATTTTCAATAGTTCGACAAGCTCACTAACCATTGCAAACTCATTCGCTCAGTATTACTGAACCTTACCGACTTTGCTATCGAAAACTCAGTAAGATTCAGTATATTTCGCATGCATACTATTCGCCAAAAAACAATACTTTTACAACCCGGATGAAAAATACTGTAAAATATATATTACATAAGTTGCTGGGCTTTAAGAATTACCTTTTTGTATTCTCATTGTTTAAAATATACACACTTAAACGTGATAAAAATGAGAAAGACTTTTTTCAGTTTCTGAGCCTGATCCCTGAAAACACTGCAATACTTGATATTGGTGCTAATATTGGCATTATGACAGTGCACCTGGCCCGTTCAGTTAAAAATGCTACCATTTATTGTTTTGAACCCATACCTGCAAATATTGAAACCTTTAAACGTATTGTTAAACATTTTAATCTGCAAAAAGTACATCTCTTTGAAATAGCTTTAGGAAATACTGAAGGGGAAGTTGAAATGGTTATGCCGGTAATTAATGCAGTAAAAATGCAGGGGTTAAGCCATGTAATACATAATTCCATTAAAGAAAATAATGAAGGGAAACGTTATAAAGTTCCGCTTAGAATGCTTGACAATATAGAAACCATACAGCATATTCCACAACGGATAAGTGCCATAAAAATTGATGTTGAAAATTTTGAATTCTTTGTATTGGATGGAGCACGTAATATATTAGTTAAAAATAAACCCATAGTATATGCCGAACTTTGGGATAATGCCAACAGGCAGCAATGTTTTAAACTGTTTGATACACTTAACTACACTACATATATAGTAGCCGGTGAGAAGTTGACCGTATTTAATCCTACAGTGCATAAGACACAAAATTTCATATTTGTACCCGCTTAAAAAATCGTATTTTCGTCTGATGCAAAAGAAATTTATTACCAACCTTGCCTTCCTGCTGTTTATGAACCTGTTCATAAAACCCATTTATATTCTGGGTATTGAAACACAGGTGCAAAACCAGGTAGGCACTGCCAATTATGGAGTTTATTTTGCTATATTCAACTTTTCCTTCCTGCTGGCAATCCTGCTTGATTTTGGGATTACTAATTTTAACAATAGAAACATTGCACAAAACAATCATTTACTTACCAAACATTTTTCGGGCTTATTTATTTTAAAGCTGCTTCTTGCTGTCATTTATATTATAGTGGTAGCAATCATTGGGTTACTCATCGGTTATGATACACGTTTGATGAAACTATTATTAATACAGGGATTTAATATGTTCCTGCTGTATTTTATAAACTACATGCGTTCCAATCTGGCTGGCTTACATCTGTTTAAGACAGATGCTATTGTTTCAGTGCTGGATAGAACACTATTGATTATATTCTGCATCATTATGTTTACCACCGGAGTCTTAAAAAGGCCGGATGGAATTATGTTTTTTGTGTATGCACAAACACTCAGCTATTTTTTAACATCAGTTACAGCATTTCTTATTATTTTAAGTAAAACGCACTCATTTACCCTTAAATGGAATTGGGCATTTTCATTAATGATATTAAAGAAAAGTATGCCGTTTGCTATTCTTACTTTGTTAATGTCATTTTATAACCGGATAGATACAGTAATGATAGAACGTTTATTGCCAGCAGGTGTTGGCGATGTACAATCTGGTATTTACGCTCAGGCTTTTCGGTTGTTAGACGCAGCCAACATGATTTCTTTTTTATCAGCAGGTATGTTGCTGCCTGTATTTTCAAGGATGTTGAAACATAAAGAATCAGTGGAACCACTTGTAAAACTTATATCAACGCTGCTGCTTTCCCTGTCTGTTGTTGTGGGAATCAGCTGTGTTTTCTACAACCAGGAACTTATGGAGCTTTTATATGCATTACATACCAAAGAATCTGCAAAAATATTCAGCCTGCTCATGTTAAGCTTTATTGCTATTTCCACCACCTATATATTTGGAACTCTGCTCACTGCCAATGGTAATCTAAAACAATTAAATATTATGGCAGCATCCGGTATGGTGCTGAATATTTCCTTAAACGTTATACTTATAAAGCAGTTTGAAGCTTTTGGTTCTGCCATTTCAAGCATGGCAACCCAATATTTAACAGCAATTATTCAGGTAATTATTGCACAACGGGTATTTAAATTCAAGATTAATTACCGGTTAATCAACACGTTAATAATATTTACACTTGGTGTTGTGGCCATTAATTATGGTTCTAAAATGTTGCACTTTAACTGGATGGTAAATTTTATAATGATGGTAGCTGCATGTGGCCTATGGGCATTTATATCAGGGGTATTAAATATAAAATCTATATTACGGGTGCTAAAATATGGATAACGGGCCGCTAAATTAGTCCTTTCCCCATTTTTTCCTATTTTTGTTGCCCAATCAAATCTTTATCTTATTTAAAATGGAGCAAAAAGCGCAAGCCACAGAAGACTTCAATTCACTGAATATACTGTACTTTTTATATAAATGGCGTAAACCACTAATTATTATTGCAATAGCGGCTGTAGTTATTTCCAGTATTGTTTCATTAACCATTCGGCCTAAATACAAATCAACAGTAATTCTGTTTCCGGCAACAACAAACTCTATTTCCAAGGCCCTTTTGAGTGAAACCAACTTTAAAAATGATGACGTTCTTGCATTTGGTGCTGAAGAAGAAGCTGAACAGATGTTACAGATATTAAATTCTGATGAGATAAGAGCTAAAATCTCTGAAAAATACAACTTAATGAAGCACTATGGTATTGACTCCACAGATAAATTTAAACGCACCAAATTATACGAAGAGTTTCAAAGCAGCATCACTTTTAAACGCACTGAATACATGTCAGTTAAAATTGAAGTGATGGATACTGATCCGGATACGGCTGCCCTTATTGCCAATGATATTGCTGCATTACATGACTCAACCAAAATACGTATGCAGCGCGAGCGTGCATTACAGGCATTAAATATTGTTAAAAAGGAATTCTTAAGTAAAGAAGCAGAAATAAACCGAATGGCTGATTCTGTTAAAATGTTGAACAGGCTCGGCCTTTATGACTATGAATCCCAATCAGAAGTAACAAATGAACAATATGCAATAGCCCTTGCAAAAGGAGATCAACGAGCAGTAAAAGCACTTGAAGAAAAGTTGAAAATAATTGCCAACTACGGCAGTGCTTATGTATCATTTCGGGACAACCTGGAACTACAACGCAAACAATTGAATTTGCTTAAAACAAAATATGAAGGAGCAAAGGCTGATGCAGAACAACTACTTCCGCAAAAGTTTGTTGTGAGTAATGCTTTCCCGGCCGAAAAAAAATCATACCCCGTTCGCTGGATTATTGTAATGGTTTCAACCATAACCACTTTGCTTATATCTGTTATTGGCATTTTATTGATTGAAAATTTTAAACAGTTCCGGGCTAAATAATGTACAGACTTATTATTATTTTGAGTTAATAACTCATGTTACGCAAAGAAAAAGATTTTAAAATGATAGACTTTTATACTTGTAATGGACAAGAGAATTGACAAAGAGAGAAGGGTAATTTTCTCAAAAAGACAATAAAAGTGACTGCTTTAAATAATTCATAATCACTATCATTGTCATTTCGAATCCTGCTGAAGGCAGGAAGAGAAATCTTTGCAATTGATTGACAAGATTTCTCACTGCGTTCGAAATGACAGGTGGAAATATAGAGATATTCTGAATTAGATATAAATTTTGCGTAACATTAGTTAATAAAAATCAAATTCCATAGTAATGAACGAATACACACAAAGTAATCGCTATTTTTTAAGGCTGATAATGGGCTGGAAAGTTCATTTCATAGTTGTAACAATTATTTCAATTGTTGCTGCATCCATTTTTTCAAGTGAATTTTTTATGCCTCCAAAATATAAATCATTTGCGGTGATTTATCCTTCCAATATTATACCCTATAGCACTGAAACACCCTCTGAACAGATACTCCAGTTACTGGAATCCGGTGATATAAGAAATATGCTGATCAACAAATTTAATCTGGCCCAACATTACGATATTGATACAGCCAAATATTCCGCAGTTTCCGAACTGATTAATACCTACGAATCAAATGTAGAAGTAAAACGAACTCCATTTAATTCTATAGAAATTAAAGTATATGATACAGATCCGAAGATTGCTTGTGATATGGTAATGAAAATTATCAATTCTTTAAACCTGAAAGCTAGAAGCCTTCAACGTGATAAAACAAAAGAAGTGGTGGTGATATATAAGAATTTAATGGACACAAAAAAAAGACAGGTAGATTCAATTGATGCTATTTTGCAGGAGTTTAGGGTAAAATATCAACTGTTAGACTATGATATACAAACGAAAGAAGTAACCAGAAACTATTTGAAAGGGCTGAGCAGTGGTACACGCAAAGAAAACCTGAAAGACATAGATGTAATGATGCGTAATCTGGAAGAAAAAGGCGGTGAATATTACAAGACAAAACAAACACTTGATGTAATATTAAAAAGTTATAATGCTGCAAAACTTGATTATGACCAGGCATTGAGCGATCTTAACAAAGAGCTCACTTATACTAACATTGTTAGTAAACCATTTCCTGCCGATAAAAAATCATACCCCGTTCGCTGGATTATCGTTTTGATTTCAGTGATTTCAGCCAATTTATTCCTGGTATTCGTTATCATATTTAATAATTCATTAAAACCCTTTCCTAAACAGGCTCCCGCCAATAAAGAAAACGAAAGCGAAAACAATACACAAAGTTAAATTTGTTTATATGGCAGAGCGAAAGAATATAAAATGGATATATGCATTAAGCATTCTGTTTATAATGGCAAATGCTGTGTGTACCTATCTTGAATTTTATTATTTGAACTTACTCCCGGCAATACTACTGATTATATTATTAGCCTTTTTTGCATTAGACAAGCTTATCCTGTTTGTTGTTTTTCTTACCCCCCTGGCTGTCAACTTTCAACACCTCGAAGGAGGTTTGGGCCTTAGTTTACCCACAGAACCCATCATTTTTAGTATAATGGTTCTGTTTATTCTAAAGCATCTGCATAAAAATTCAATGGATATTAAAGTAATGAAACATCCCATTACTATTGCTATTATTATAAACCTGGTGTGGATTTTTGTAACGTGTTTAACCAGCGAACTGCCAATAATATCATTTAAGTTTTTAGTTTCACGTTTGTGGTTTGTGATAACATTTTATTTTATCGGTACACAATTATTCAGGAACTATTCTAACGTAAAAAAATTCTACTGGCTGTATATTACAGCATTTACTGCTATTATTTTCTACACACTGTATAATCATTATTTAATGGGATTTGAAGAAGAACCTGCCAACTATGTAATGTCTCCTTTTTATAATGATCATACAATTTATGGAGCTATGCTTGCTATGTTTTTTCCTGGCCTTATATTTTTTATCTTGAATAAAAAATACACTACCAGCATTAAATTTGCTGCATTTTTATTGTTTGTTATTTATACTACAGCTTTGGTATTTTCATATACCCGTGCAGCATGGCTTAGTTTAGCCACAGCTTTTTTTGCTTACATCTTATTACTGTTACGTATTAAATTTACTACTATTCTGTTTGTATTTATAGCTGTATGTTCGGTTCTGCTTATTTACCAGACAGAAATTGTAATGAAATTGGAAAAAAACAGACAGGATGCTTCACAGGATTTTGATAAACATATTGAATCTATTTCAAATATTTCTACAGACGCTTCCAATCTGGAGCGTTTAAACCGATGGAATGCTGCTTTTCGTATGTTTGAAGAACGCCCCTTTTTTGGTTGGGGGCCTGGCACTTATAGTTTTGTATATGCTCCATTCCAACATTCCCATGAAAAAACAATCATAAGTACCAATATGGGCGATAAAGGGAATGCACATAGCGAATATGTAGGGCCGCTTTGTGAATCGGGTGTTTTGGGCTCACTAACCTTCATTGCAATTGTATTGGCCGCACTTTTTACCGGTTTTAGGTTGTACTACACCATCAAAGAAAATGAAATAAAAAAAATGGCGCTTGTAACTTTACTTGGCTTTATCACCTATATTGTGCATGGGGCTTTAAATAACTTTTTAGATACAGATAAAGCATCTGTTCCATTTTGGGGCTTTATTGCAATGTTTGTTGCTATAGATGTGTATCATAAAAATTCTGTTGGAGAAGAGCAGCAGCCCTGAAAACAACGTATAATTTCCTGCCGGAAAAATATAAATAACCCCGATTATAGTTAGTATATTTTTAAGCTGAACAAAGCAATATCATCAATATAGGGTTTGCTTTGTTTATAGCTGATGATGGCTTCCATAATCACCTTATTCAGCGTTTTCATATCAAGGTCAATATTATCTCTGATAATATTTTTTAATGCCTCTATTCCAAAATCTTCCCCCTGGTCATTTTCAAGTTCAACAAGCCCATCCGTATAACATACAATGGTAGTTCCCTGAGTAATATTAACAATACCTTCTTTTATTTTTCCAATCTCATCAAACATCCCCAAACCCGTACATCCTATTTTTAGGGCGGTGACAGAATTTTTTGTAGCTAATACCGGGGGATTATGTGCTGCATTTATATAGGTAAGTGTACGTGTTACCAAATTGTATTTAGCTATAAACAAAGTAATGAACTTTTCTCCTTTAGCACTTGCAAGCACTTTTGCATTCAGTTCATGAACAAGATCGGTTAATGAAGTTGTATGATTAAATAAAACCCTCAGATTAGCCTGAAAATTTGACATCAGTAATGCAGCAGCCACGCCTTTGCCAGATACATCGGCAACACAAAAAGCAAACTCATTTTCATTCAGCCAGATAAAATCATAATAGTCCCCTCCTACTTCCTGATGAGGCAGATAAAAAGCAGCAGTATCTAACTTGGAATCACTTGGCAATGTGCTTGGAAACAACATAGATTGCATTTCCGATGCCAGTTCCAGCTCTTTTTTCATTGCAGCCTGCTGCAAACTTTCTTTTGCCAGCTTTTTATTTTCAATAGCTACAACAATAATACTGGCCAATATCTGCACAAAATTTAAATGCTTGATTGCAGGACTTACTTCTACCTTATCTTCTAAATCACCTATTAAAACATAAGCAAGCGGCAAGGATTTATGATAAACAGGAACAACAATTTCAAATGATTTACTGAGCGTTTTTTCAGAAAAATTAATTGTACCGATATCTTTGATAGGTAATAAATCCGACTCCACGTTGATAGAATTATATTCATCACCAACACCATATTTCAAGATACACTTCCAGCTGTTGTCACTATTGCTAAAAAGCACCAGTTTCCCAATTTTCAATTGGTTTTCAAGAACGTCTTTAAAAATATCAAGCAACTGGGAAGTGGAGAAATTATTATTTATAGCCTTAGTAACTTCCAGCAGGGAATTGAGCTTTATATCCTTTATATTTCTTGAATTGTTTCTATTTGCTTGAGCGGTCATTATGAGAGAAATTCAAAAGTCTATTTTTAATATGGTTTCTGTCTTAACGTTTCTCCATTAAAAACAGTTAACTTTCTGACTGGGTCAAAACCCTCAATAGAAATAATTTTTTCAATTATTTTCCCTGGTTCATCAGACTCGTAGTTAGTAAGTCTTAAATAAATCACTCCACGGTTAGGTTTATTGCCGAATTTGAAAATAAGCTCACCATAATCCCTATCAAATGTCAAAATTATTCTCTGCTCTTTTTCTGCCAGTTCTACGACTTCACTGTCAGAAATACCTGAAAAATCAGAGCCGACAGCCTTTATATCAAAACCTTTACTCCTCAGGTATAAAGTGCTGTCTGCCGGGAAATTTTCATTTGCAAGAAATTTCATGATCCTGTTTTGCCCAGTGGGAAATAAATAAGCCCATTTTGCATACAATCATAAATATATGCAAAAACCGCTTGTAAAGAGTTATGAGTCAATCTTGGATAATTAGAAAGAATTTTTTCTTCTGTCCATCCTTGAGCCAATAAAGAAATTATGTGATCAACTGAAATCCGTGTTCCTTTAATTGCTGGTTTACCCAATAAAATCTCTTTGTCTGAAATAATATAATCCTGCCATTTCATAATCCTTAAAAATACTATTTTTTACTAAATTTTTATTCCAATCGTAAGAAAGGGTATATGACAATATTTCCCTTTCGGAAATCGGTTTTACCCCTTACCCTGAAGGCAGCCCTGTTTTTCTCAATTTCTCCCTTTAGGGGCATGGTAAAAATTGAGGAAACGTTGGAAAGGAAAAAATATCGTACACCCATAAAAAAATAAGAGTGTTTCTAAAATTTCACCTTCCTCACCATTTCAGGTAACATCTTAAGAGCAGCGTATTCACGCATTTTGGTACGAGCCTCACCAGCAGGAGTACCAAAATAAGTTTTACCATCCGGAACACTCTCTGCTACACCGGATTGGGCTAACAGAACAGCCCCCTTTCCAATGGTTACATCACTCCTCACGCCAGACTGCCCCCACAGAGTGGCGCCATCACCAATAGTTACTACTCCTGAAACACCCACCTGAGAAGCCATTAAACACATTTTGCCTACAACAGTGTCATGACCAATCTGCACGTGGTTATCAATTTTTGTTCCTTCTCCTATCACAGTATTTCCTGAAACACCTTTATCAATGGTACACAATGCTCCTATCTCTACATTGTCTTCAATCACCACCCTTCCACATGAGATAAGCTTATCAAACCTGTCAGAACGTTTTTTATAATAAAAAGCATCTGCTCCTATCACAGTACCGGCATGAATGATAACATTATTTTTTATATGACAGTTATCATAAATAACAACATTGGGATGAATAACACAATCATCACCAATAGTTACATTATTTCCAAGATACACCCCAGGCATTATAACTGTATTTACACCTATTTTGGCGGTATCACTAACGGCTTTTTGCGAATAATTAATCGGAAAAAAATGTAGTACCAATTTATTATAATCCCTGAAAGGATCATCTGATATGAGCAACGCTTTGCCAACAGGGCATTCTACTTTTTTATTGATTAAAATAGTAGTTGCTTTAGAATTGAGAGCTTTATCATAGTACTTAGGATGATCAACAAAAACCACATCGCCAGGCTCCACCATGTGTATTTCATTCATTCCGCTGATAATATGATCAGGGTTGCCTTCAAACTCACAATTAATAAGAGTTGCAATATCTTTTAACTTCTGTAAAGAGGGTAATTTCATGCCGTGTAATAGAGATTTATTCTATGTTTCAAATATAAGGATAAAAAAATGCCCCGTCAACAATCGGACGAGGCATGTCATTTATTAGTATGGTTTATACAAACCTATTTTACTCTTTCAGTATATTCAGAAGTACGTGTATCAACACGTATTTTTTCGCCTTCATTAATAAATAAAGGCACCTTTACAATAGCACCGGTTTCCAAAGTAGCAGGTTTTAATGTATTAGTTGCTGTGTTTCCTCTTTCGCCAGGTTCAGTATAGGTAACCAAAAGTTCAACAAAAACAGGACCTTCCGCCAATATTGGTTCATCACCCTCAAAGGATACTTTAACATCCATTCCTTCTTTTAAAAATTTCAAACTATCTCCAAGCAAAAACCCCGGAATATATATCTGCTCGTATGTTTCATTGTTCATGCACACAATAAAATCACCTTCGGGGTAAATGTACTGCATCATTTTGTATTCAACACGTACCAATTCTACGTTCTCCCCCACACGGAAACGATTCTCAACCAATTTACCGGTTTTTAAGTTACGCATACGCGCCTGGTAAAAAGCACGTAAATTACCCGGTGTACGATGTATATATTCTTCTACTCTGCAAAGTACTCCATCAAAACGGATCACTGAACCTACTCCTATGTCGCCTGAAGTTGCCATGATTAAATCGTATTTAAATAATTATCTTTTTAATTTCGGTCTGCGAAGATACGATTTATAAGGCTGATAAGCAAACGCACAAAAGTTGACAATGGCATCAATTGATTAATTCTTAACCACCTTTTGCTGTATTGTTTGTTTATCAGTAGTTATTTGAAGAAGATAGATACCTTTTGAAACACCGCTGATATCTATTGTTTTTGAATATTTTCCTAAAAATGTAACAGCTTTCTCCTCATATACTGTCTGGCCTGTTACGTTTACCAATTTTACAAGAATCTTCTCTGTTTTTCTTTGTTCAAATTGTACATTAATTGTACTACTTGCCGGGTTTGGAAAAATAGCCAGACGAGCATCCGAAAAATCTTTTACACTTGCAGGAAATTCAATAGTATTAAGTGCTGTATTTGTAATAACAGGGGGATTATAATCAAAATAAATATACGCAGTATTTGTTAGTTGAGTTCCAGGAGATAAACCCGCATTAAGAGCTATTGAATATTTTACATATCCGTGGCTGTTTGGTTCATCATGCGCTGAATCAGGCAGCATGATATTACTAAAGTTAAACTTTAGAATATTGCCTGGTAAAAGTGTGGTTGTCTGTGAATGACTGGAAGATATAATTTCTAAAGTAGAAACATCTAAATCCGCATCCAATGTATCTACTACAACTATATTTTGAGCTGCTGCAGTTCCCATATTCTGGAAATTAATTAAGTATTCTAATCGAGAAGTGGAATCTGGAATAAAGCCTGCTGTTCCTGCTCCATGAGGGTAAACTTCTTTTGAATTCGGGTCATAGGAATTACCAACAACAAAACAAGCTGTATAGATATTGTTGGTGGTGTCTGACTCTCCTTGTGCCGATGAAATAATTACAGTAAAACAAACCGTATCACCAATAGTAGCAGATGTGTTTGTTGTAACTGTAAAAGGATAGTTAAAATATCCAAAATTATTAAGAGAATATACATCGGCTATATTCCAGACCAATGTATCGCCCGTTGAAGCTGCTATAACAGTATCAGGCCATACACCTGAATTATAAGGTCCATTGTATTGTACAAGAGAATCAAGAATTACAGTGATTGTTCCTGACAACGAATCCTGACCGCAGGACAGAGCATAATTACCAATAAAAGGAAAAACCGGAATTGTAAGCCCAGGGAAAAAGCCCTGCCATATAGAAATACCAGTAGCAGCCAAATCAATGCCATTACATGCTACAGCAAAATTTTCAGTTGTCAGAGAGGTTGTTATTGCCGTACTATGAGGCATACTGCCCGGACACGTTATTGAATATCCTGCCGAAGGAAATATTTCTATTGTATAGCTACCAATAGGCACATCAAAGTAATAAAAGCCATAAGGATCCGTCCATGCCCATGCAACAAAATTTCCATTCTGAGTTAGTTTAATTTGTGCATTAGCAATATAACTTTCGGTTGAATCATACATACAATTACCATTTTCATCAGTATACGCTCTGCCTGATAATGAACCGCAAGTATCAATATAAACTAAAACACTATCCAAATAGAAACACGATGTATCCAGAAAATAATTAATATAATAATTACCTGCATCATTTAAACCAACACCATTTACAATAGGATCTTTTTGGTTAGAAGTAAAACCGTTAGGGCCTGCCCAGTTATATGTACCGGAACCCAAATGGTCTGTCGCCATTAATTGTAATGAACCACCAACGCATAAGGGGGCATTATAATATGCATGCGTAACACAAACCTCATCACAGGAAATAGTACCTGTTCCTCCTGTTACAGAAAAAGTAATATCGGTGGGTTGACCAGAATAATTGGTAATCATCATAATGTAATAATCACCTGCTTGAGCACTGCCAATAGTTGCAGTTTCACTAGAAGAAGAAGAATAACTACAATCTATAATTTGTGTAGTATTCAGCACATTACAAGCACCTGATGGTGAAGTAAATGATCCCCAACATATAAAATCTATATCAACATTGGCTGAATTAGTCATATCAATAGTAAGACTGCCAGCAGTTGCAAATTTAAAATAGAACCAAGCAGGATTTGGTTGTGTACCTAAACAACCATAATCCGGCCCCGACTGTGCAACTGTGTTAGTTGAGGCCGGATATATAATTGACGAAGAAGTACAAAAGGGTGTAGCAGTCAAACACGTTGAAGACTGGCTGAAAATATTATTTATCTGATAAATAAATAAAAACAAGAGTATAGTTCTTTTCATGGCATAAGGATTTATACCAAATATAACTATTATAAACCGATAAAGCAACCGGAAATAATATTCTATATACACTTTCTTCAGCCCCTAAATCGAACTAGCTGTTTCCTTACCTGTACTATACTTCTTCTCAGTAGAAATAATTAAATATTTGGAAATACTCCAGAATTTCTCCGGATCAGTGATTGTAAGTTTAATTGTAGAAGTTGCGCCTTCTATAAGTTTATATGAATCATCCGGGTGAGGAGTAATAAGTTTTACCTGTTTTCCACCAATAGGAATATCTTTTATCTGGGTAATATCTACTTTGGTAAAATAGCCAGGGTCAAGCGTTGTACTTAATTCAGCCACTTTTCCCAGCCCAATAAAGCCTCCTTCCCTTGTAACTACTCCATTTTTCCTCAGTTCTTTAGTTGTTCCCACAACATAATAGGCCGTATTCAGTTTTTCAGTTTTTAAATCCGATTCCATCTTTTCCTGATTGTATTTCATATTCAGATTAGTAAAATCAACAGTCAGTTTCTCTAACTGATTTTTAAGGTCAGTAATCTCCGTTTCTTTTTCCACTAATTGGTTGGTGAGATTAGTCACAGCCAATTCTAATTCATCAACCTTTAAGTTAGATGCTTTTAATTTTTTATTCAGGTTGGTAACTTTCTGTTTGTTTTTATTCAGCAGATCATATATAGTCTGAATATCACTAACAATCTGTTCTTTATCAGATTTTTTAAGTTCTGCATGTTTACCGGAACTTGTAGAAATAATTTTCTCCTTGCTTTTTATTTCATTCAGAGTTTGCTGAATTTCATTAAACGATTGAATAAATTCTGCCATTGCATCTTCTTTTGAAGTTAAAAGAGAATCTTTTTCCTTTAATTCATTGGTGATGGCAGCATTTATATTAGCCAGGCTATCAACTACTGACATTTCTTTTTTTGAAGCGGTATTGCAGGCAAATAAGCCAGCTATTACCAATACCATTAAATACTTGTTCATAATTTTCAAATGATTTAGTTTTTTGTTTTTTAACGTTTATCTCAGGCACTTATTGCTTATGTTATCTGATAAAAATATATGCCATAGGGAACAAGTTTTTTTACAGCACATCTGGTTTGGATACTTATAATTATAAAATGGTATTTTATATTACTTCTTTAACTCCCCGTCCTTATAAATTTCCGTTTTAACCACTTTACCATCTTCATCAAACTCTTTCCAGGCACCTTCTTTCCTCCCCTTCACATATTTACCGGTTAATTTCATTTTCCCATTCTCAAAGTACTCTGTATAATCGCCTTCTTCCAGGTTGCTCACGGATTTAACTTCTGAGTTAATATTACCATTTTTATAAAATGTTTTTTGCATTCCATCCAATAAGCCATTTTTATAATGATATTCTATACTTACATAACCTTCAGCAACATACCATTTGGTAACTCCATCACGCACTCCGTTTTTATAATTTCCTTCTTCCTGTAGTTTACCATCTGAATAATAAACATTGCGTATTCCATCCATTTTCCCCATTTTATAATTTGTTTTATTATGCAGCATACTACCAGAACCGTAAGTAATACTTAACCCATCCAGTGAATCATTTTTATAATTTTCTCTTCCGGTATGATGAGCACTTTGATCAATGGTAATGCTAATGCCACTATGTTTGCCATGTTTGTATTCAACAACAGTACCGATAACTCCATTAGGGTGATAAGCTACCCATACCCCTTCTTTTTTATCATTGACATAAGTACCATAGAAATCGAGCTTATTAAGCCTTTCTTTCCAAACACCAGTCTTTTTACCGGCTGCATCTATTTTGTTAGTATCTGCTGGGGTTTGGCCAATACAGTTTATTGTAAAAAACAGAGATAAAATAGTAAACAAAAAAGTTTTCATAGTATATAGTATTTTTTATAGGTACACAAATTTCTAATTTTAACGGGAAACAGAATAAATAATTGAATGTTAATTTTTGTTAACGCCACATAAGCCATAATTAGCAAGCTTTTTGCAAAAATTGGCAATCAGCTTTAACAAATTTTAACAGCGTTGAATCAACTTGAAAATCACTTTTATCTACTTTTGCCCGGTATGAAAAATAGTAATCGGTTATAACAAATTATATCGGCAAAATGACTGACATAAAAGAATTAAATGAGCGCATTCAGCAAGAGAGTGCTTTTGTTGACCTGTTAACCATGGAAATGGATAAAGTAATTGTGGGTCAAAAATACATGGTAGAACGTCTGTTAATCGGACTATTATCTAATGGGCATATTCTGCTGGAAGGCGTTCCCGGACTTGCAAAAACATTAGCAATAAAATCCTTAGCTTCTACCATTCATGCTCAATTCAGTCGTATCCAGTTTACACCTGATTTATTACCTGCTGACGTTATTGGTACAATGATATACAATCAGAAAAAAGAAGAGTTTACTGTAAGACAAGGACCTATTTTTGCCAACTTTATTTTAGCCGATGAAATAAACCGTGCTCCTGCAAAAGTACAAAGTGCTTTGCTGGAAGCTATGCAGGAAAAGCAGGTAACTATTGGCGATCAAACATTCAAGTTACCAAATCCATTCCTAGTATTGGCAACTCAAAATCCTATAGAGCAGGAAGGAACCTACCCTTTACCTGAAGCACAGGTTGACCGTTTTATGCTAAAAATTGTAGTTGGTTATCCTGGCAAAGAAGAAGAGCGTAAGATTATACGCCAGAACCTTGCAAATGAATACCCCACAGCAAATCCTGTTTTACAACAAGAAGACATTCTTAAAGCACGCAAAGTGGTAAAGGATGTGTATATGGATGAAAAAATTGAGAAGTATATTATCGATATTGTATTTGCAACCCGCTACCCTGCTGAATACAAGCTTGATAAATTTACGGGATTGATTAACTTTGGCGGTTCTCCCCGTGCCAGCATTAATCTGGCAATGGCGTCAAAAGCATACGCATTTATCAAACGCAGAGGTTATGTTATACCTGAAGATGTTCGTGCTGTTTGTTCAGATGTATTGCGTCATCGTATCGGCTTAACTTATGAAGCGGAAGCCGAAAATATCACAACTGAAATGGTGGTGAATGAAATTTTGAATACGGTGGAAGTGCCTTAAAGTTATTGGTTATTCGTGCAAATTTGTTATTCGTAGATGGAAACAAGTGAGTTATTAAAGAAAGTTAGAAAAATTGAAATTAAAACACGTGGTCTCTCCAACCAATTGTTTTCTGGAGAATATCATACTGCTTTTAAAGGCAAAGGAATGACATTTAGTGAGGTACGTGAATACCAGGCGGGAGACGATATCCGCTCCATCGACTGGAATGTTACGGCACGCTTTAATAATACTTATGTAAAAGTGTTTGAGGAAGAAAGGGAAATGACCGTGATGCTGGTGGTAGACGTGAGTGCATCAGGCGAGTTTGGTACTCAAAAACAATTAAAGCAAGAGCTCATCACCGAGTTATGTGCCGTACTTGCTTTTTCAGCAATACAAAATAATGATAAGATAGGTGTTATCTTCTTTACCGATAAAATCGAGAAGTTTATTCCGCCAAAGAAAGGCAAAAGCCATATTTTAAGAATCATTCGTGATTTAATTGAGTTTAAACCTGAGCATAAAAAAACGGATGTAAGACAGGCATTAAGATACTTAACCAGTGTAATTAAAAAACGTAGTATTGCTTTTTTAATATCTGATTTTATGGCTGACAATTTCACCGATGCCCTTAAAATAGCAAATAAAAAACATGATTTAGTTGCCCTTCGTATCTATGATAAACGCGAAATGGAATTGCCTGATATGGGGTTGGTTAAATTTAAAGATGCTGAAACAGATACATTAAAATGGATCGACACATCGGATAAAAATGTACGTGTTCATTATTATGCAACTGCAAAAAAGCGGGAAACGCTTTTAAAAGAAATATTTAATAAAAGCGGTGTTGACTCAGCAGATATTAATACTGCGGAAACATATATTAAACCATTAAGTAATTTGTTTAAAAGAAGATAACTTACGAATCAGAATAAAGCGCAGAATTAAGAATCTGAATCTAACCGTTCCTTTGCTATCGAAAATTCAGAAAGAATCAGTATATATTGTGCTTTGTGCTAAAATGAAAATCGAAAAGAAACATACGATGCGGTTTGCAGCTACAATTGTTATATTGTGGCTGCTGGGGTTTTCTCATTCGACATTTGCCCAGGATATTAAAGCTACTGCAAAGCTTGACACAAACAGCATACGTATAGGCCAACAGGCAAAACTACAACTACGTATTCAATACCGTGTTGATAATGGCCGGCAAGTGAAGATATACTGGCCGCATATTACTGATACAATTACAAAACAAATTGAAGTAGTAAGCCAATCGAAAATCGATACAATTATTCCTGACAAAACCGATCCTTTTGAGTTTATACAAACAAAAACACTTTACATTACCTCTTTTGATTCGGGATACTGGGCAATTCCTCCATTCAAATTCATAGTAAACAATGACACGAATGATGTAAATACAGAATCACTGCTGTTGGAGGTAGGTACAATAGCTGTTGATACAGCACTTGCTATCAAGGACATAAAAGCACCCTATGAGGAAAATTATAACTGGCTTGATTGGCTCAAAGATCACATGTATGTGGTATATGGTACATTAATCGCAATATTGGTGATTATCGTTATTATTTTCCTGATACGCTATTTCAAGAAAGTAGCACCACCAATGGTTACAATAGAAAAACCAAAAATTCCGGCCCATGTGATTGCTTTTGAAAAGCTGGATAAACTTAAAAATGATAAATTATGGCATGAGGGTAAGCTGAAATTATACCATTCTACACTTTCAGAAATAGTGCGTGAATATATTGAGAACCGCTTTAAAATACAGGCATTGGAACAAACAACAGATGAAATATTATTTGGCTTTCGCAATATAGCTATTGATGAAGAAAGCAAAATGAAACTGAAACAACTGCTGTTTTTATCAGACATGGTAAAGTTTGCTAAGGAACTGCCATTGCCAAACGAAAATGAGATGAGCATGAACAATGCTTATGATTTTATAAATGGAACTAAGAGAGAATAAAATAGAATCCCCACCTCTTAATGATGGGGGACTCGAATAGTATGATGTTTTTTAAAAAATAAAAATGTGTTACATCACCTCCCATTTGGGGAGGGCGGGAAGGGCTTATGTTTGACTTTTTTAACGATATAACTTTTGCTAACAAAGAACTGCTTTGGTTGTTGCTGATAATTCCGGCAATTATAGGCTGGTATATATGGAAAAACAAGACCTGTACAGCCGACCTGAAGGCTTCTTCATTAAATGGATTTGAAGGATTAAAAAAATCATTAAAGCAATACCTTAGGCATAGTTCTATTGTATTGCGTCTGCTTGCATTGGCTCTATTAATAGTTGTTTTGGCACGCCCACAATCCCGCTCCAGTTGGAAAGATGTAAAAACAGAAGGAATAGACATTCTGATGTCATTGGATATTTCCGGCAGTATGTTAGCTAAAGATTTCAAGCCAAATCGTTTAGAAGCTGCCAAAGAAGTTGCAGTAGATTTTATTGATAGCCGCCCTAACGACCGCATTGGCCTTGTAATTTTTAGCGGTGAAAGTTTTACACAGTGTCCTTTGACAACAGATCATGCAGTGATTAAAAATCTTTTTTCTGATATTCATACAGGCATGGTTAAGGATGGTACTGCTATTGGGAATGGATTGGCAACTGCTGTTTCACGTGTAAAAGACAGTAAGGCCAAAAGCAAGGTGGTGATATTACTTACCGATGGTGTGAATAACCAGGGCTCTGTTGCTCCCCTCACTGCTGCAGAGATTGCGAAAGCTTTTGGAGTACGTGTATACACTATTGGTGTGGGAACTATCGGCAAAGCATTAGCGCCTGTAGCCATGTACCCTGATGGCAGTTACCAGTTTGGTTATGTGGATGTAAACATTGATGAGAAATCATTGCGTGAAATCTCAGATATGACAGGTGGAAAATATTTCAGGGCCACTGATAACAAAAAGCTAAAAGAAATATACAAAGAGATTGACCGTCTTGAAAAAACAATTTTTGAAGAGAAAAATTTCACCAATAAAGCAGAACATTTTTTACCATTTGCTATAAGCGCAGCAATGTTCCTTTTAATAGAATTTTTATTAAAGAATATAGTGTTTAAAAGTGTTCCTTAATTAATTGACGGTTGGAGGTTAGTAGAAAAAATTAGAGTGTCAAATAAATTCGGAATAGTTAGTTAGTAGATTCGTAATTCGTTAAAATTCGTAATTAGTAGATTAATGTTTCAACTCGAGAATAAATATTTTCTATTTGCGTTAGGGCTTATTCCTGTTTTTATGGTCATTTACTGGCTTTTGAACCGGTGGAGAAAAAAATCTTTGGCGGCATATGGTTCTATGGCTATCATTCAGCAATTGTTTCCGGATGTATCCACATCCAAGCGCACCTGGAAATTCATCTTGTTCATTCTTGCTTTTATACTGGTAATTATTGGCATTGTAAATCCACAGGTAGGTACTAAACTGGAAGAAGTAAAACGTAAAGGGGCTGATCTGATGATTTGTCTTGATGTTTCCAACAGCATGAATGCAGAAGACTTACAGCCCAATCGTTTGGAAAAAGCAAAACAGGCTATTTCGAAGTTAATCAATAAATTAGAGGGGGACCGTTTGGGAATAATTGTTTTTGGAGGTGAAGCTTATGTGCAGTTGCCTATAACTACAGATTATTCAGCTGCTAAATTGTTTTTAGAAAGTATTAATACCGGTATGATTCCAACACAGGGAACAGCTATTGGAAATGCTATTAACCTGGCTGTTGAGTCGTTTGGGAAAGATGAAGGAAAAAATAAAGCTATTGTTGTTATTACGGATGGTGAAAATCACGAAGACGATGCGATTAAAGCTGCTGAAGCAGCAGCAGAAAAAGGAATTACTATTCATACAATAGGTATGGGTTCGGCAGATGGTGCACCAATACCTGTTTACAGAAATGGTATACGGGAAGGATACAGAAAAGATAATGGAGGTAATACAGTGGTAACTAAACTGAATGAACAGATTTTGCAGGAGATTGCAGCAACCGGAAGTGGTATCTATGTCCGTGCTTCTAATGCTGATGCCGGGTTGAATAATGTATTGAGCGCGATTGACAAGTTAGAGAAAAAACAGTTCGACAGTAAGATATACAGTGACTATGAAGATCGTTTTCAATGGTTTATTGCCGCTGCATTGGTATTACTGCTGATTGAGCTATCCCTGTCGGAACGCAAAAGTAAAATTTATCAGCGTCTGAATTTATTTAATGATCAAAAATAAGAATGCCCCTAACAGATAAACATATTAAAAAAATTAATGGCTCCATTGTAACCCTGTTTTTATTATTGTTTCCTGCTATCACTATTTTTTCACAACAGGAAAAACAATTTATACGTGAAGGCAATAAAAAATACGAGGATAAAAAATACAATGAATCGGAACTGAATTATAAACTGGGACTAAATAAAAATAAAGATTCCTATAAAGCGACTTTTAATCTTGGAGATGCTTATTACAAACAGGGAAAATATGAAGAAGCTGCAGAACAATTCCAGATGCTTACGCATAGAGCCAGCTCAAAAGATACTTTATCAAGAGCATACCATAACCTGGGTAATAGTTTATTACAATCTAAAAAATATGAAGAAAGCATCAATGCATACAAAAATGCTTTAAAAAACAATCCGAATGATGAGGATACTCGTTACAATTTAGCCTATGCACAAAAAATGTTAAAACAACAGCAACAACAAAATAAGGACGATAAGAATAAAGATAACAAGGATAACAAAGACAATAAAAATAATAAAGACCAGGAGAAAAAGGACAAAGAGAAAAAAGATAAAGAACAGCAGAAAAACGATCAAAAAGAGGATAAAGGCGAACAGAATAAAGATCAGCAAAAGCAACAACAGCAAGGACAAATATCAAAAGAAGATGCACAGCGGTTGTTAGATGCATTACAGAATGATGAAAAGAATCTTCAGGACAAAATGAAGAAAGAAAAAGCAAAAGGAGTTAAGGTTCAAATTGAAAAAGACTGGTAATATTTTTTGAATTTCAAGTTTCAGATTTGAGGTTTCAGGTCTCACACAGGTTTGAAATTTAAAACCTGGAACTTGAAACTTGAAACGTTAATCCAGACAAGTAAAAAATGAAAAAGCTGATTTGCATAGCTATTACAATCATATTGTTGGTGAATAGTTCACTGGCTCAGAAACTCACTGCTCAGCTGAGTAAGAGTAAAGTTGCTGTTGGTGAAACGTTTCAAATCTCATTTTCATTAAATACCAATGGAGGCGGTTTTAAAGCTCCTTCACTTACTGATTTTGATGTATACTCCGGGCCAAACCAATCTACCAGTATGTCTTTTATTAATGGTTCTATGAGCCAATCTATCACATATTCCTATGTTATAGCTGCAAGAAAAGAAGGTAAATATACTATTGGTGCCGCAGGCATAAATGTTGGCGGAACTATTGTACAATCATCTCCTTTAATTATTGAAGTAGTTAAAAGCAGCGCTTCAGCTCAAAGCCAGGGAAGCAGTAATGTTGCACCACAAAACACATCTGCTTCTTCTGTCGGTGAAAATGTTGGCGATAATTTATTTGTAAAAACCATAGTAAATAAAACAAAAGTATACCAGGGTGAGCAGATAACTGTAACGCATAAAGTATATACTCGCTACCAGCTTCGCGGCTTTCAGGATATTAAATTTCCTGACTACAGAGGTTTCTGGGCACAGGATGTTCCGGGTAACCAGCAAATACAGGTAGTAAATGAAAATATTGATGGCATTAATTATCAGGTTGGAGAGTTAAAACGCACTTATTTATTTCCACAACGCAGCGGGAAATTAGAAATTGAAGCCATGAATATTGAATGTGTAGTAAGAAAACAATCTAACAGACGGCCCCGCGATATTTTCGAACAGTTTTTTGGTGGTGGTTATGAAGATGCCACTTTTTCTGTGAAGAGCAAACCTGTTGCAATTGAAGTTTTACCTTTGCCTGAAACAAACAAACCATCGGATTTTTCAGGGGCCGTTGGTAATTATTCTTTTAAAGCCCAGCTCAACAAAGAAAAAGTAAAGGCTAATGATGCAATCAACCTGACAATTACTTTAACCGGCAAAGGAAATATTAAGCTGGTAGATCCTTTAAAGATCAGCTTTCCGGAAGATTTTGAAACCTATGAACCTAAAGTCAAAGAAAATATAACATCCGGTTCAGGCGGGGTTAGTGGTACTAAAACATTTGATTATCTTATTATTCCCCGCCATGCCGGAGATTATAAAATTGACCAGATTAATTTCAGTTATTTTGATCCCGAGAAAAAACAATACATTACACTTCCTTCACCAGAATTTAATATTCATGTTGAAAAAGGAAAAGAGGAAGAGGCAAGCGCCAATGTTTTTAATCCTCGTAGTAAAGAGGATGTAAAAATATTAGGTAATGATATCCGCTATATTAAAACAGGCGCTATTCATCTGAAACCAAAGAACGATTACTTTTTTGGCTCAGTATTATTTTATTTAGGCCTGATAAGCCCATTTTTAGCCTTTATAGGATTTATTATTGTCCGTAGAAAAAACATTGAAGCCAACAAAGATGCGATTGCTGTAAAAAGCCGAAAAGCAACTAAAATGGCGAAGAAGCGGCTTGCGCTTGCTGAAAAGTATTTCAAAGAAAACAACAAAGAACAATTTTATGTGGAGATATTTAAAGCATTATATGGTTATACCGGTGATAAACTAAACATTCCTGTTGCAGATTTGAATAAAGAACACATTACAGGAAAGCTTAAAGCAAGCAACGTGAATGATGCTACTATTCAGCAATTGATTTCAATACTTGACAATTGTGAATATGCACGATATGCACCCAGTGCAGTATCCGGTGATTTAAGCAGTATTTATAATAGTACAGTTGAGTTAATCACTAAAGTAGAAAATGAAATTAAAGTATCTTAAAAATGTCTGACAAACTAAAATTTTATGTATTGACGTTTCTATCCGTTCTATGTTCATTTGTAAATGCAAATGAAAATATCGCTTTGTTAGACAGTGCTAACATAGCCTATTCAAAGGCCGAATATAATAAAGCAGCCAGGTTGTATGACAGCATTATAAAAAGTGGTCTGGAAGCTCCTGAAATTTATTTTAATATGGGTAATGCCTATTATAAATCAAATAACATTGCGCTGGCAATTTTAAATTATGAGCGTGCATTAAAACTGAACCCGGGCAACGAAGATTTTAATTTTAATTTAAAATTAGCCAACCAAAGAATTGAAGATAAAATTGATGCCGCACCTCAACTGTTCCTGACCCAATGGAAAAACAGTATTGTAGATTTAATGACTGAAAAATTCTGGTCAAAACTGTGTATTCTATTAGTCATAGCATCGTTACTTCTGTTCGCCTTATTTATTACAACCCAGCATCGCGGGTTAAAGCAATCAGGATTTTTTGGCGGTTCCATACTGATTATTTTAAGTGTTACCATTTTCTTTGTTGCCAGACATAAATATTATCTTACAATTAACGGGACTGAAGCTATCATTACTTCGCCTTCTATAACTGTAACGGGTTCTCCCAATGAGAAGGGAACCAAGCTTTTTATTTTGCACGAAGGAACTAAGGTGAATATTACACAACAAGATTCCAGTTGGGTTGAAATTAAAATTGCCAATGGAAATACCGGCTGGATAAAAAGTTACCAATTAGAGAGGATTTGAGAGACTATTCAGTATATAACGCATAGTTATAGCTAATGCGCAGGCATAATAGTATCATACGTACATCCAAAACCACCCCACACACCCAACGCACCTCCATTGATATTACTGATAATACTTACCGGTGAGGCAAAAGGGTTTCCATTGGTTTGCATAGCAGCTTCATAAGTAGTATAAAATAGTGCTGTATTATGATCCATTGTGCAAAATTTAATGTAGATGGTATCTGAATGTTTGTAAAACCCACGTGTTATATCCTCCGGGTCATTTGCTGTGGGGTCATTAGGATCGCTGCCTCTGTTATAGGCAAAATCAAAACTTTTTCCATCAATAAATTTATCATCAAAGGACGAGCCAAAAGGAGCGAGATAACGTCTGTCTCCTGAACGTTTTGCAAACCATTTGTAAGCATTACCATAGCCTGGGGGTTCTGATATATGTGCCCAGGCCCAACCAAGTGTATCACTTGGGGGCTGTGGCTTCCACCATACTGAATCCAATGCTATAGGCTCCGGTATTGTAGTTATGGCTGTATATGTTTTACCATCGGCAACAACAGTCAGATAATAGGTTTGATGCGGAACCCCAATAACAACAGAACCATTGTATAATACAGGGAGAGAGGCAAATGAATCAATACCCAACGTAAGAGTATCAATAATAATTCCATCCGATACATATACTTTGGCATCAGTAACTAATATACTGTTTACATCTATTGCCTGTGACACCGGGCTGCTTCGGGTAACAATAACTTTTGCAGGCTTGCCATTTTCAATGCTTCCTTCAATTACAATTTTTTTTTCGCCTCCTACAACACCCAGGTTCACATCTTCTGTACAGTTGATGAGGAAGGTAATTAAAAGGAAAAACATACCTCTCCCTAACCCCCGAAAGAAATTCGGGGCAGGCTCTCTCCACAACTTGTCCCGAAGCTTCGGGAGGAGAGGGAACTTGTATGTGTTAACTATTTTATTTCTTTCTGTCGGCATTTCTAATTTCTATTTAATCTTAATCTAAAACTTAAAATTCCATGTTACCGATGGCAATATTGGAAATAAATAAATTTGTTTTGCTTTGGCTTTATAATCTCCCGTTGCAAAGCTTCCTTCATTTGCAAAATAAATGATGTAAGGGTTATGACGATTGTATACATTAAATACACTAAAGCTCCAGCTCGATTCATAGTTTTTTGCCCATTTCTTTGGAACCACAATTGCAGATACATCTTTTCCTTTTTTCTCATAACGCTTGGTTAATCTCTGTTTTTTGCGTTCAATTTGTTTATTTCGGTCGGGTGTATATGTAGCAGAAATATCCATGCGGTGATAAGCCGGCATTCTAAATGCATTTCTATCACCGTATTCCGTAACAAAATTACCATCAATGATGTAATATGCAACAGGAACAGTTATAGCATTCCCGGTGCTGTATACCCATACAGCAGAGAATGTCCATTTCTTACTGAGGTCATAACTTGCAATCAAAGAAACATCATGCCTTCTGTCGTATTTAGCATAAAATTCCCGGCCAAAATTCAATTCAGGAAATTTACGTTTTGTATAGGATAATGTATATCCAAGCCACCCATTGAATTTGCCTATACGTTTTTTAATAAAAAATTCAGCACCATAAGCCCGGCCCTTACCAAAGGTAAACTGGTTATCAGCATTGTCATTCACATCATTAGAAGGCAAAGAGCCATCTTTATACTCAATTTGATTTTGTAACTCTTTATAATAAACTTCAACAGATGTTTCATACTTATTTTCCATAAAATTTCTGAAATATCCTAACGAATATTGAGTACCTTTTTGAGGTTGTACCAATTGTGAGCAGGGCACCCAGGTATCAGTGGGAAGTGATATGGCTGAAAGTGAAGCAAGATGTATATATTGCAAATTATAAGTGTAGGAAGCCTTTACAGATGATTTGGAATTTAGCTGATAACGTATATTTAAACGGGGCTCAAAGCCTCCATAATCCTTTACTTTTTGATTAGAAGTAAAATGTATAATTTCAGTTGTTTGCCCACTGATTGGATCCTTTACATAACGGTCAAAAGGACCTATTTGCATAAAGTAAGAATAACGAAGACCTGCATGAATTCTTAATTTGTCAGTTACATCAAAATCATCTGAAAGGTAAACAGCAGCTTCATGTGCTTTTTCTTTTTTAACATTTCCAAAATCAAAAGTAACATCTCCCTGCTTTGCCGAAACGCTTGTAGGCCGAAATGTATGGAATATATAATTTGCTCCGAATTTAATTTCATTACGTATGTTAGGAAAATAGCTGAAATCTACTTTTGCATTCCAGTCACGTATACCGGAGAACAATTCGAACTCAAAACCACTTTGTCCGGCACCAAACCTGAAATTATAATCACTGAATATGACAGAAGTATTCATGAACAGCTTACTATTGAATAAATGGTTCCAGCGTACCACACCTGTTGAATTTCCCCAGGCTACATCAAGAGTAAATTCAGATGATTTGTCTTTAAATGAAAGAACATCCCTTCCAAAATATCCGCTGACAAATATTCTGTCTTTATCAGATATCCGGTAATTTACTTTTGCATTCAAATCATAAAAATGATAACCCGAATTTTTTAATGGGGAGCCAGGTTTGGCAAATGGCTTGGAAAGAACGTCAATGTATGTTCTTCTGCCGGAGATAATAAATGAACCTGTATCTTTTTTTATTGGCCCTTGTATAGTTAAACGTGAAGCAATGAGGCCAATTCCGCCTTCGGCATGATATTCTTTATTATTACCTTCTTTCATTGAAATATCCAATACAGAAGCAAGGCGACCGCCATATTGTGCCGGCATACCGCCTTTGGTGAGTGTAATGCTCTTTACAGCATCTCCATTAAAAACAGAAAAAAAGCCAAACAGGTGTGCTGCATTATATACAACAGCCTCATCCAACAGGATAAGGTTTTGGTCAGGCCCGCCACCACGCACATAAAACCCTGTATTCCCCTCCCCCGCTGATTTTACACCAGGTAATAGCTGAATAGTTTTTAGTATATCCACTTCCCCCATAAATGCAGGAATTTTTTTTATTTCCTGCATATCCATTTTTACTGCTCCTACAGAAGTGCTGGTCACATTTTTATCACTTTTTTCAGAAACAACTTCCACCTCCTGTGTGGTGATCACTTCCATTTTCATGTCAACATTTAAGTGTATATCTTTATCAAGAACAATCTCCCTAATAAAGTCCTGATAACCGATATAAGATACCACCAGGTGATAAGTTCCTTTATCAACAGTAATTGAATAAAAACCATATTGGTTTGTATTTGTGCCTTTCAGCAACTCTTTAATGTAAACATTGGCACCAATACTGTATTCCCCGTTTGAAGCATCCTTAACGTAACCGCTAATGGTGAATGATTTTTTTTCCTGAGCCTGTATATTATTTATTCTGATTAAGAAAAAAGACATAATCAAAAAGAATGTTATATGGGAAGAGTTGCTCATAAAAAAAGAATTGTTTTATTGAGTCGACATGAAGTAAGCTTAGCAAAACTAAGCAAAGGTTTTGGGATTCTCAATGTTTAGGATAAATAAACCAGAGGTATAATGCTAACCATGAGAATTTAGAATTGGCCGCAACTGCTTACTGCTTATATTTATTATCTTTACAACCAAATCAATTATTAAAAACTAATGGATTTAAGCAAATTAAAAAAGCGTCCGGCATATCCTTTCGAGACCATAGCTGTTGCTGTTTCGTTTTCTCCCCGTTGTTTACCTGTATTGGCTCAGGCTAAATACTTAGCAGATGTACTTAAAGCCACATTGATTCTGATACATATAGGAGAGAAAAATAGTGAAAAAGAGCGTCAGCTTGATGATCTTATGAATAAGCTGGGTATGGACGACAATCATTACCGTGTAATATGGATGGAAGGAGAGCCCGTAGAAACTATATTAAAACTATGTAAATTAAACATGGTAGACTTACTGGTTTTAGGTGCGCTGGAAAAAGAAAATGTTCTGAAATTTTATCTGGGTTCTATTGCCCGCAATATCAGCCGTAGAGCAAAATGTTCGGTGCTATTGTTAACTAACCCTACTGAACAACCTATACGCTATAAAAAAATTGTAGTGAATGGAGTAGAGAATCCCAAAACTGTTCATACAATCAACACAGGCTTTTATCTTGCAAAACATTTAAAATCAAAAGATGTGACTATCATAAATGAAGTAAATGTTCCCGGACTTACGATGGCTATTGCGGATGAGAGTACAGCACCTGAAGCAAAAGAAATAAAAAAGCACTTTAACGAAGAGGTAGAAGAAAATATTCATTCTATAATTAAAAAATGCGATACGGAAGGTATAAATGTTACTAACAAGAGTATAAAAGGCAAACCCGGTTATGCTATCAGCAAATATGCAAAAGACAGGAAAGCAGATATTCTGGTAATCAACTCACCTGATACACACCTGAATTTACTGGACAGAATATTTACACATGATATTGAATATATCTTAGCTCATTTACCATGTAATTTATTGATAGTTCACTCAAGAGTGTAGTTTTTGTTATATGATAAAATTAGTACATGGTGATATTATAGTTTTGCTTGCAGGCATTGGCGGTATATTAATATTGGCTCGCACTTTTGCTGAGCTTGGCAAAAAAATCAAAATGCCTGTAGTGATGGGCGAAATACTATTGGGTATTATTCTTGGACCCACTATTCTCGGATCAATTACTCCTGAATTTTGTACCTGGGCATTTCCCAAAGCGGGAGCTGCAAAAGTGGCTATGGATGGCATTACAAGCCTTGCCGTAGTAATGCTTTTATTTGTTGCTGGTATGGAAGTACAATTACAGATTATGCTCAAACAGGGAAAAACGGCTGTATATACCAGTTTTACAAGTATGGTTATTCCATTTATACTTGGTTTTTCTGCTGTGTGGCTGCTACCCGGCTTTTTTACTTTTGCCTCCGATAGAAAGCTGGTCTATGCCCTCTTTTTTGGTATAGCTATGGCTGTTTCTGCATTGCCTGTTATTTCACGCATATTAATGGATTTAAACTTATTTAAAACCAAAGTTGGAATGATTGTAATCGCTGCGGCTATATTTGATGACTTAATAGGGTGGATTTTATTTTCTTTTGTATTGGGACTAATGGGACAAGAAGGTGAAATCAAAAGCATTGGCTTTACTATTGGAATGATAGTTGGCTTTGGTTTGTTCATGCTGGTTATTGGCAGGTCTGTTATTAATGGGGCTTTACCATGGATACAACGTAAACTTTCCTGGCCAGGTGGTGTACTCTCTATTGCCCTGGGACTTTGTTTTCTTGGAGCTGCATTCACAGAGTATATTGGATTACATGCTATTCTTGGTGCATTTATAGTAGGCATCGCTTTTGGCGACAGTGTTCATTTACAGGAACGTGAACGTGAAATTATTTATCAGTTTGTTACCAATGTGTTTGCTCCTTTATTTTTTGTATCTATCGGCTTTAAAGTAAATTTTATAGAAAATTTTGATGGTGCACTTGTAGCATTAGTATTCTTTCTTGCAGTGGGCTGTAAAGTATTCGGTGCTGCCCTGGGTGGATATATGGGTGGACTAACTAAACGCGAATCCTTAGCAGTAGGTTTTGGTTTAAATGCACGCGGTGCTATGGAAATTATTTTAGGAACACTTGCCTTAAATGTTGGATTAATTGATTCAAAAATGTTTGTTGCCCTTGTTGTAATGGCTTTAATTACCAGTATGATGAGCGGCCCGTTGATGAAAAGGTTTATTGATTAAGTACCGATGGAAGCAACTCACTCCCCCATCATTTTTGCTTTCCATATTTCCGGGATAGGAATAGTTTCATTGGTTTTATAGTTATAGCAAACAATCACCGCCAAACCTTTTGCAGCTTCTATTTCAACTCCATTCACAACACGTACTATGGAACAACTCATATCAAAGCTTTTTGAGCCGATACGCGATACCCAGGTATAAACAAATGCCGTATCTTCAAGCAAAACAGGCTGCTTATACTCCATTTCTATCTTAGCCAGTATTATACCGGCATTTACCCAGTCAACTCCTATTCCTTCTTTTTTGAGTGCTTCAAAATAGGTAAAACGTGCTAATTCAAAATAAGTAATATAATTAGCATTGTTTACATGGCCCATCATATCAATATCTTTAAAACGTATCTGGATGGGGGTTTTTTGTTTAAATGGTGTCATTGGGCTATGAATAAAAACTATACTTTTACTTATTGATACATTAAGAATGTTTTGAATCAAGCGATTCGAAAATTGAATTATTACTTTTAAACTCCGGTACCAATAATTTCATCTTTTTTACAATAGAGTCATTATCCTGTTTATCAAAAAGCGAAATTAATTCATTTACGGTATTAGTTATTTCCCTAAAGTCATATTCCTTTACCTTGGCTATCATTATCTGCTTATGATGTGTAGGCAATGTATTTTCCTGGTCGGCAAGCAGTTCTTCATACAATTTTTCTCCGGGCCGTAATCCGGTATATACAATTCTTATGTCCTTATCCAAAGTTAACCCGGATAATTTTATCATCTTTTTCGCCAGGTCAACAATTTTTATGGATTTTCCCATATCAAAAATGAATATTTCACAACCGTTTCCCATTGCACCAGCCTCCAGCACCAATTGACAAGCTTCTGGAATTGTCATAAAATAACGCGTAATATCAGGATGAGTGATGGTTACAGGACCTCCATTTTCTATTTGCTGACGAAAACGCGGAATTACAGAGCCATTAGAACCTAACACATTGCCAAAACGTGTAGTAATAAACTTTGTACCCGATATCTTACCTAATGACTGTGTATATATTTCAGCAATACGTTTGCTTGCCCCCATTACATTAGTTGGATTTACTGCTTTATCTGTAGATATCATTACAAACTTTTCTACCTGGTACTTTACAGACAAATCGGCTAAATTTTTTGTGCCAAGCACATTTGTAAGAATAGATTCAGAAGGATTGTTTTCCATCATTGGAACATGCTTATAAGCAGCTGCATGAAAAACCAACTGAGGTTTAAACGTACGAAATAGGTTTTCCATGCGGTCGGTGTTACGTATGTCGCCTATCACTACTTCATAGGACTGTTGCTTATATTTATCAAATAGCTCCATCTCCATATCATACAATGGCGATTCCGCCTGATCCAATAAAATAAGTTTCTGAGGTTGAAAAGGAATTATCTGCCTTACAATTTCGCTTCCAATACTTCCTGCGGCCCCTGTTACAAGAATAGTTTTATTATGCAATTGCTTCTCAATATCAGCTTTATCTAATAAAATAGGATCACGTTCCAACAATTCTTCAATACGCACCTTTTTAATTTGTTTGAAACTTAGTTCCCCATTAATCCAATTGGTTGGCGCGGGCACTGTCAGCACTTTGGTAGAATAATTCAGACAAATATCAACTATCTGTTGTTTTCGGACAGGTGAAATATCCTGTATGGAGATAATTACATGAGCCACACTATCATTCTGAAGCAATTCATCCAACTTATCCATACCATATATTTTGCTTCCCTCCATAATTTTCCCCTGTTTTTTTCTGTCATCATCAATAAATGCAAGAACTTTATATTTTGTTCCTGCATCACGTTCAAGCGTGCGTTTAGTAATAATGCCAGCTTCCCCCGCACCAAAAATAATAACACTGCGTTTTTCTTTATTGGGGGTGGCCAGCTCAGAGTAAAGCGCTTTAAAAAGCACACGTAAGCTGATCATCAGAAAAGTGGTAGCCATGTAATCTATGATTACAATAGAAAAAGGAATCGGAAACGTACCACTTATAAAATTAAAGCTAATAATATTAATAAGAGCAAATACTATACTACCAGCTGTAACGGCAATAAAAATACGTGTTGAATCTTTTGAACTGGTATATCTTACTATTCCCTGAAAAGTTTTTGAAATATAAAAGCTTATTGCCCTTATTCCGATAACTAATAAAAGAATTAGAGGGAAAGCATTCACTTCCAATTGTGGAATTGAAAAATTAAACCGCAACAGATATGCCAGTATCAGCGAGAATATACAGATACCAAGATCGATGAAAAAGATAATCCACCGGGGCATATTGCGTTTAAATAAAAAGCCTAATGTTTTCATAAACAGAAACTCAAAGATATAAAATTGCTCTCATTTCGGTTCGATTTTCCGGGTGATATGATTGTTTTTAAATTTTTATCAGCAGCAAGCTGTTTTCCTTTCGAAGCAATAAAACCTTACATTTGCATATAATTTGAATCAACCAATAAATAACTATTAAAGAGTTTATAAATGGAAACAGCAACTGAATTGAAAAATGTCGCCCTTGTAAATAAGCATATTTCACTTGGAGCTAAAATGGTACCCTTTGCAGGATACCTGATGCCTGTATCTTACAGTGGTTTAAATGATGAACATGTAACTGTAAGAAATGCCGTTGGAGTATTTGATGTTAGTCATATGGGGGAGTTTATTTTAAAAGGTGAAAATGCCTTGGATTTAATTCAGCGTGTTACTTCAAATGATGCATCGGTATTGACGGATGGAAAAATTCAATATTCCTGCTTACCAAATGATAAAGGCGGTATTGTGGATGATTTGCTGGTTTACCGTATTGATGACAAAACCTACATGCTTGTGGTAAATGCATCCAATATTGATAAAGATTGGGAATGGATTAAAAAATACAATACAAAGAATGTGGAAATGCATGACATTTCTGACAAAACCTCTTTGCTTGCAGTACAAGGGCCAAAAGCTATTTTAGCATTACAGAAACTTACTGATATTAATCTTTCCGAAATTCCTTATTATGCGTTCAAAAAAGGAAAATTCAATGGGGTAGATAATGTATTGATATCAAATACCGGTTATACCGGAGCAGGAGGTTTTGAAGTATATTTTGAAAATGGTGTAGCCGAAAAAATGTGGAATGCTATATTTGAAGCAGGGGCTGAATATGGTATAAAACCTATTGGTTTAGGCGCACGTGATACATTACGCTTAGAAATGGGATTCTGCCTGTATGGAAATGATATTGATGATACAACCTCTCCTATTGAAGCCGGCTTAGGCTGGATTACCAAGTTTACAAAAGATTTTACCAATAAAGCTGCTCTGTCAGAACAAAAAGAAAAAGGCGTTTCTAAAAAATTAGTTGGCTTTGAAATGATAGAAAGAGGCATACCCCGCCATGATTACATTATTGCTGATGCTGCCGGCAATAGTATTGGCAAAGTAACTTCAGGCACTCAGTCTCCATCATTAAGCAAGGGAATTGGAATGGGTTATGTTGCAACAGCATTTTCAAAACCAGATTCTGAAATTTTTATCATTATTCGTGATAAGCCAATTAAGGCTAAAATTGTAAAGGTTCCATTCAAATAAAGCTCACCCGGCCTGATAATGGATGCGTTTAAATTGGAACCGGCTCAATATCGTAGTTTTTTCTTACAATGGGTGAGTACATTAAATCCGATGAAGTGAATAGCAAATCTATGAACTCCTCCTTCCTGACAAAATCAGTAGGGGGGGCTGCCGGGGCTTTTGTTGATGTCTGCTTATCTCCCTACTTATATCCTGTTTATCATAAAGAAGATACTATTGTAGTAATAATTGATATACTGCGCGCCACATCAGCAATATGTACAGCCTTTCACTATGGAGTGGAAAAAATAATTCCCGTTGCCACTCTTGAAGAAGCTGCGGAATATAAAAAAAAGGGATTTTTGGTTGGAGCAGAACGTAATGGTATTGCTATTGAAGGGTTTGATTTTGGCAATTCTCCTTTTTCTTACACTACAGGTAGAATTAAAGGCCAAACCATAGTTATTTCCACTACTAATGGCACACAAGCTATTGAAGCAGCTCGTTCTGCATATAAGGTTGTTATAGGAGCCTTTACTAATATTACAGCATTATGCAATTGGTTAAAAGAGCAAAATCGTAATGTTCTGCTCCTTTGTTCGGGATGGAAAAACCGTTTTAACCTGGAAGATACATTATTTGCAGGAGCTGTAACAGATATCCTTCTGAAAGAAAGAAATTATAAATCGGGGGATGCTGCTTTAACGGCAAGTTATTTGTATCAGTCGGCACAGAATAATCCATACAGGTATTTACGCCACTCTTCTCATACTGAACGTTTAGCAGCTATGGGATTAAAAAAAGATATCAAATACTGCTTCACACTTGATCAAACAACGGTTATTCCTGTGTTAGAAAATAAATATTTAGTAAAGATGGCTTAATATTGGAATTTTTATAAATTAGTATATTACTTTATAAATCATGCGTAAACTAATTGTTGTTTTAATAATTGCTCTTATAGTTTTCTTTATTCCGGGAAGGGAACAGGCCTATTCATGGGGTTTTTTTGCTCATAAAAAAATCAATCGTATGGCCGTATTTACATTACCAGAAGAAATAATGGGCTTTTACAAGAAACATATTGAATATATTTCTGAACATGCCGTAGATCCTGACAGACGCAGAAATGCAGTCGCAGATGAAGCAGCGCGGCATTATATTGATATTGACCATTATGGGCCTCATCCTTTTGATTCAGTTCCCAAATACTGGAAAGCCGCTGTAAAAAAATATACAGAAGATACACTAAAAGCTTATGGTATAGTTCCATGGCACATCGAAAAGATGGTGTACCGGCTGCAGGAAGCCTTTAAAAATGAAAACCTCGACCTGATTTTACATTATTCGGCAGATATAGGGCATTACATTGCTGATGCTCATGTGCCATTACATACAACGGAAAATTATAATGGTCAATTAACCAACCAAAAAGGAATACATGGCTTTTGGGAGTCCCGCATTCCAGAGCTTAAATCTGAAGGATATGATTATTGGCTGGGGCGTGCAAAATATATTGAAAAGCCTATCAATAAAGCATGGAGTGCAGTAAAAGCAAGTCATGCAGCCGTAGACTCTGTATTAAAATTTGAGGCGGAACTAAACGCTAAATATTCTCTGGATAAAAAATACAGCTTCGAAAACCGGGGCAATACAATGATAAAAGTATATTCAATTGAATATACCGAAGACTATGATAAAATGCTCAATGGAATGGTAGAGCGCAGAATGCGCGAAGCCATCATTACAGTTGGCAGCCTTTGGTATACTGCGTGGGTGAATGCCGGCAAGCCGGATTTAAGCCGTTTTGAAAATAAAGATATTTCCGATTCACTAAAACGTGTTCATGAGAAAGAACAGGAATTATGGAAAGCAGGGAAGATTGCCGGTGCTAAGGGGCATGATGATTAGTGCAATCATTTCGTCTGACTGATTAACCTCAATACTAATTGGTATGCTTCTTGCGTTATTCCGTTAAAAAGAAATTATGAAGACATATAGTTTACTCTTTCTTTTTATACCTTTTTTCTGTTTTGCTCAGGAAAACAGAAAAAAAGCCACCACTACTAAGCCTTCAACAACCGATTGCCCTACGTGGAAGAAAAAAGATAAAAGTCCCGGCAAAGCAGAATACTTTCAATACTTAAGAACGGCAAAACCACAGCCCCGGACTCAAAACAATTTCCCTGCAACTACTGATTCAAAAATACAACCAACTACTGTTCAACAAAAAACAAAAAACGCAGAACAAACAAAAGAGAAAAAACCTTCCATTCAAAGAACAAAGGAAAACCAAACCACTACTGCTGATAAATCTCAAAAAATAGAGAAAAGAATTACAACCGTTTTGGAAGATAAGACCTCTGTAAGTTCTACCGCAGAAGAAAAACACAAAGAGCCTTCAGAAAAAGCTAAAAAAGAAGAAAAAATTTCTGCTGTTGCAGCCGAAAAAAAGAGTGAGGATAAAAAAGTTATAACTGAAATAACTGATAAATCACCATCTGAAACAAGTGAAAAGTTAGACGAGGAAAAAACAAAACTCAAACAAAAATTAACCCGCCTTACAAGGAAAACTACTAAAGTACGCAGGCATAACAATTCTAAATGCCCGTCATTCTAAGCTTACACTCTGCTATGTATTTTCTCATTCAGATTAAAGTCTTGAAAAAACATAAAGTGTTTCTAATGCTATCTGGTGACACCGTTCATCATATTGAACCTCCTGCAAAGGTGTATTGTCAAAAGCTTTAGGATCATCATAAGTAGTTGCTATTTTTAATTCTGCTCCCGGAATAAAAGGACAGTTCTCTTCTGCATCACCACAGGTCATAATTGCAACAAACTCTTTTCGTGGGTTTGCGGAGTGGTCATAAACTTTAGAAAAACACGCAATTGGTTTTTCGGCCTGATCAAAAATTACATGGTAAACAGGGTTTTCACCACCATTAATTGTTTTAACGATAAATCCAAGCCGTTTTAGAGCATTAATGGCATTTATATTAAAAGCAGTGGCTTCTGTTCCTCCTGAATAAGTATGTACATTATTTACTTTGTAATATTTGGCAGCCACATGCCCCCATATCTGACCAAAAACACTTCTTCGTGAATTATGTGTGCAGATATAGATGAGGTTAACAGGTTTGTTTTCTTTTGTTTTATGTGCTATATAGTGTGCAAGTTTATTAAGTATTTGTTTCCTTTTGGCAGGAATGGTATCAAACTGTTTGATTAAGCCATCACAATATTTTTGTATCGTTGAAATTGAAATCATGTTTTTTAATTTGTAACCATTAGCAGCACTTCTTACCTGGTGAATAAGAGGCAAACAAATTATTCAAACACCCCTTCGCAATTTTCCACTCCTTTTCATCAATACAATAACATACTTTTACTCCATCAATATCTCCCGTTATCAAACCTGCTTCTTTTAATTCTTTAAGATGTTGTGAAACGGTACTTTGTGAAAGAGGTAATTCATCAACTATATCTCCGCAAATACAAGCTTGTTTTTTTATGAGCACTTGTAAAATTGCAACGCGTGCAGGATGAGCCAGCGCCTTTGCGTATCTTGCAATTTTATTTTCCTTGACAGTAAATTCCTCTTTTTTTGCTAATCCCATTGTGTGAATCTCTCATAATATTAATCGCAAGATTACGATAATATTTGATGAGATACAAGAAATTATATGTCAATTGGGGGTAAAAAACAAAAAACCTTCGCGATGCAAGGCTTTTTTGAATGAATGTGAGCCTCACGGGACAAATATCGAACGAATTAATCGCAGATGCAAGGATTTTGGCTGAATTATACGATACGCTGAATAAAATTGGGCGTTA
>JAHEXZ010000049.1:37951-40356 GCA_023251835.1 Bacteroidota bacterium
AAGTAGTTTTCAAGAATGATATATCCATTGCAATATATAAATAAGGATAAATTCAGCAAAAAACTTAAATTTACATTTTGCAATAACAATCATTAATGACCAAAGGCTCTAAAAGAATTTTCATTGTAGGTGAATAAAAGTGAATTAATATCTAAATTAAGCGACCTGGAGTGGGAAGACTTTGAGGTAAAAGAAGCGAAAGCTGATGTGCCTAAATCCTCTTGGGAAACTGTCAGTGCATTTGCCAATTCATCAGGTGGGTGGATAGTTTTTGGAGTGAAGCAAATTGGGAAAACATTTGTGATTCAGGGAGTCGATAACCCTGAAAAAACAGAACAAGATTTTTTAAACACCTTACGAGGCGATAAATTCAATGTTCCTTTTGCACCCAAACAGGCAAAATATAAGTTTGAGGGGAAAACGATTCTAGCATTCTAGATACCTGCTTCAAACAAAAAACCTGTTTATTATAACGCTCAGACAAACACTTTTATCCGAAGGGGAAGCTCCGACCAAAGAGCTACCAGGGAAGAAATTGATGCCATGTTCAGAGACCAAACTTTTGGCACAAAAACATCTGAAATTGCCCCTGATACATCTCGTACAAGCTTACATGAAACTTCCTTGAAACGTTACCGTGATTATATGTCACGTTTTAATCCAGGTGTTAGTTATAACCGCTATGATGAGGATGAATTCCTACAAAAACTTCGTATTCTAGAAAGTGGAGCTTGTACCTATGGAGGCCTATTATTACTTGGTAAAAGAGAGGTTATTGAAAAGCATTTTCCCGATTTCCGAATTGATTTATTTGAGATTCCTGGAACCTCCTACTCTGATGCCAAATCTCGTTATTCCTTTCGACTCGATGAACAGGAAAATTTATGGGAATATTATTTTGAATGCTTTGCCAGGTTGAAACAAAAAGTGGATGTTTCTTTTGTGCTATCTGCCGAAGGTTTTGGGCAAGAGCTTTCTTCGGGTTTGGTTGCAATCAGAGAAGCGCTTGTAAATATGTTGATGCATGCCGATTATTTTTCACCAGCTCACTCTCGTATTCGTATTTTCTCAAATCAGATTGAGTTTTTTAACCCTGGTGGTCTTCCGAAACCTTTGCAAGAGCTCAAAGACAAAGACCTATCCATGCCAAGGAATCCTATTGTTTCTAAGCTTTTTCGCATGGTAAAATTATCCGAAAATGCTGGTTTTGGTTTTGATAAAATTGAAAGTAATTGGAAAGAATACAATCAAACTTCTCCCGAATATAATTTAACATTTGATTCTACCATTACTCATTTTTCATTAACCAGCATTACTACGGATGATTTCGGAAAAATTTCAGAAGAGATTCGGAAGAAGTTCGGAAGAAGTTCGGAAGAAATACGGAAGAAATATGGTAATGACTCATGGATAATAATTGAACAAATTTTTCAAAATCCACAAGTTACAGCTGAATTTTTGTCCCAAGTGATTAAGAAATCAAATAGGACGGTAGAAAAAAAATGAGCTCTTCTTAAAGATGTTGGCGTAATAGAAAGAATAGGCGCAACTAAAGGTGGGACCTGGCAAATTATAAAACAAAACAAAGATTAATCTCTGATTGGTTCGGAACCTCCGCACCAATTTGGACTGGGTTTTGTTTATTTCCTTTATAATCTCCCCCATCCTTAGCAAACGCATCAAAACCTTTGGATTTAACATTGCAAACTAAATCCTTTGCCATGCTCTCACTCAACTGCCTTCCAGCACAAACGAAATAACAATCTTTGTTTAGTGTTTCAAAATCATTCGTATTTAGAAGAGAAACATCAATATTGCTGGTCTTGCACTTTTTAATTAATGTCTTAGCACTATCCTGTTTTCCGCACTAGGTTTCCCAGAAAAAATAACACCTCTTAAAATGCGGTAATTATTTTATCGTAATGCAAATTTAATTGGCACGTTGTATTGCACTGCCACTGATTGCCCATTTTGTTTACCAGCCGTCCATTTTGGCATTGATTTAATAACTTGTAAAGCAACTTTATCATACTCAGGCCCTCCAGAAGCTCCTTTTAGTAATTTTATATTATTTATATTTCCTTCTTTATCAATGATGAAACTATAATAACTTGAACCTGAAATTCCAGCATTTTTTTCCTGCTTCGGAAACCCTATAACTTCTATTTTATCTCTTATCCATTTCATCATTACAGCATCTCCGCCTGGAAATGTTAGCATTTGGTCTACAATAGTAAATATTTCTTCCTTAACATTCACATTTTTATTACCTGCATCTTTCGCAAAGGCATCAATACCTTTTTCCTTGATATTTTTGGCCAATTCTTTAGCATCATTTTCATTTAATTGCTGTCCACCGCATACGCAATAACAATCTTTATTTAATTTTTCAAAATCATTTGTAT
>JAHEXZ010000049.1:40372-41289 GCA_023251835.1 Bacteroidota bacterium
CTGTGTTTGAATTGGAGACTCATTGCTGTTGATTTCTAAAACTTCAATTTCATTATCTAGTTCCCCTAGTCTTTTATATTTAATTAAATATTCTTTATTGATTAAACTTGTTTTTACTTGATTTCCCCCATCCGAATTTTTTTCAAATGTTATCACATTATTTTTTGGTAAAGCGTTCGCCTGAAATTCATCCCCTTTTTCATTTTTAAAAAGGAAAGTGTAATTTTCATTAGTGCAGGATGCTTCTGTAAGTGTTAAATTTTCAACTGAATTTTCATTTGATGCTATATTACTTAACCATTCAATTTTAGTAAGAAGGTATAATTCTATAGAATGCCTACCTCCTTCATCACTTGTTGTGTGACGAATTTGGCAAGTAACTTTAGCTTCTTTATTTAGATATTTCGGATTTAGCTTTGGATAGTCAGTGTTTGCACTTGGTACTATTAGGTCTTTTGCTTCTGGATTGATTTTTACTGTTTTGCCATCATTTTCAAACTCCAACGTAGCTTCGAAGTAAATTGGACTATCAACTTCTACTTGCATTGCCAAATTACACGCTTCACTACAAACTATTTCTTTCAATACTCCAGTAAAAATCTTTTCGTTTGTTTGGGTAGTTAAAGTATCAGTATCTGATTTATCACTAATACCGTTCTTATCTTGTTTAGAGAACATATTAATGACCTCAGCTACACTTTGGTTTGAAATTGAACCTTTGTCATACAAGAAATATTTACCTACAAAAAACAACACGATTAAAATAATTAATGCCAAACCTATCAAAAGGGGTTTAAGAATATTTTTCTTTGTTTTCGGAATATCTGTTTTTTCTCCTGTGAGGGTGTTTGCAATAAGTGGTTTGTTTTCTTTTGATTGCTGAATACCGCATTTTGTGCAGATGTAACCAAATTCAA
>JAHEXZ010000110.1 GCA_023251835.1 Bacteroidota bacterium
TAATGTTTTGTATATTTTTTCTTATGCAAATCTTTGGCTTCCTCAATAGAATGAGAACAAGAAAGGTCTTTTTCTTTTTTTGCCATTTCGGCTAATTTTCTGTAATACTTACTTAATGTGTCTAATTCATCTTCCGTTAGATCTTCCACATCAATCAATCTGTTACTTGGGCCTTTGAGCGAAGCAACCAATTCATTTAGTTTCAGATGTATGGCTTTGGAATCTTTATTTTGTGTTCTCTGTATAAGAAAAACCATAAGAAAAGTAACAATAGTTGTACCCGTATTAATAACAAGCTGCCATGTGTCTGAAAAATGAAAAAGGGGGCCGGTTATCAACCAGACTATAATAATCAGTACGGCTATAATAAATGCGGCTGTTGTTCCGGTAAACAAAGTAGCTGCATGAGCAAAAATTTCGAAAATATTTTTTTTCTTCACGTTTACTAAATATTTATTACGCACTCTACCAAGTTAAGGCATTGTAATAAAACTTTCAATTGTATTTACCAATTGATTTTCTGAAACAACACCTGATTGCCTCCATTTTATTTCTCCCTTTTTGAAGATTATTAATGTTGGAACAGATCTTATGTTATACATGTTCGCTACGGCCGGATTTTTATCAATATCCACCTTTATTATTCTGGCTTTTCCAGTTACTTTTGAAATAACTTCTTTTAAAATGGGAGCCATCATTTTACACGGGCCACACCATTCAGCAGAAAAATCAACCAGTACAGGTTGTTCTGAATTTATAAGTTCATTAAACGTTGACATTGGAAAAAGGTTATTTTTATTTTTTTGTATCCTTTTCTTTTTCTTTTTGTTTAAAATATCTTCTTAACAGAAAATTATGCTTTAAAGCTTCCATATTTTCATTAAATCCATTTGAACCTTCTTTTATATTTTCCATACTTTTATTCAGGTTACTAACAAACAAAGTATCCATAAACAGTGTTCCAACAGCTCCTTCACCATTTTTTATTTTTTCCGATAATTTACTCAAATCGCCAGAAATAACAGCCATTTTATTAGTTAATTGTTCTATATTAACTATTGTTTCGTCCAATTTCCCGGAAAAAACGGTATCCATCAATAGCGCTCCAACTGTACCTTTTCCGGCTTTTACTTCATCAACAATTGAACTCAGATCACCAGTTAACATGGCTGTACGATTACTCACAAGTTTAATATTAACAATCGCATTCTTTACATTTTCAGCAACTACTGTATCCATAAGTATGCTCCAAAGTGTATTTGGACTATTAATTCTTTGTGTAATTTTTTTTAAGTCAGTGGTGATATACTTTATGTTTTCATTGGTAGTATTCAATGTTCTCAGCATTTCATCTGTTTCAAACGGACGAAGTGTTCCCAGCACATCCCCTTCTTCAACATTTTCTGCAAACCCCTCCCCTGCATTTATATTTACTAATTTATTTCCCATCAATCCATCTGTACCTACACTTACAATGGCATTCTTTTTAATAAATTTTTTTACCCTGTTTTCAATCAGCATTACCACTTTCACTGCTGAGTCGCTCACAATTTCAACGTTCTCAACAGTTCCAACATCAATACCGGATAATCTTACATTATTACCTGCCATAAGTCCGTTTACATTATAGAACTCCGCGCTAATATGGAAAGTGGAGCCAAAAAGGTTTTGTTTATTGCCTATAACATAAAGTGCCGTAATCAAAAGAATAGTGCTAACAACCACCATAAGCCCGACCCTGATATTTCTTGTTATTTCGTTTTTCATAACTTTACTCAAAAAATTGTTTTACTTTTTTATCTGTTGATTTTTCCATCTCGTCATAGCTGCCACTTGCATAACATGTTCCATCAATTAACATTACTATACGGTTGGCAACAATTTTTACACAATTTATATCATGCGATATAATGACTGAAGATGTATTATATTTTTTCTGCACTTCCAGAATCAGGTTGCTTATTTCCTTTCCTGTAATCGGATCAAGCCCGGTTGTAGGTTCATCGTACAAAATGATTTCAGGTTTCAATATCAGAGTGCGCGCCAGGGCGATCCGTTTCCTCATTCCTCCCGAAAGTTCGGCTGGCATCATATCCATAGTACCGGCAAGTCCAACATTATTGAGAACCTCCATTACTAATTGATTTGTTTGTTCCTTAGTTATATCAATCCAATGCCTTCTTAAAGGAAATTCCAGATTCTCCCTCACAGTCATGGAATCATAAAGAGCATTGCTCTGGAAAAGAAAACCAACTTTAACCCTGATTTTATCAAGTTCATCATGATTCAGATTCGGAACGTCCTTACCAAGAACATTGATTGTACCGGAATCCGGTTTCATCAAACCAATCATACATTTTATTAATACTGACTTTCCTGATCCGGATTTACCAAGCACCACAATATTTTCTCCTCTATTTAGATCAAAATTAAAATCTTTTAGAACCTGGTTATCACCAAACGCTTTATACAAATGCTGAATCCGGATAACAGGCCCGCTGTATCCTTTTGTTTTACCCGATGTATCTATTTTTTGTATGTTATCCATCCTAATTTAATCCAAGCATATCGGTAATCTGAACCGCAAGCAAATCAAGTATAAATACAAGCAGAGAAGCCACTACTACTGCTGAATTAGCGGATAAGCCAACACCCTCAGTGCCTTTTTTTGTACTGAAACCTTTATAACATCCAATTATTCCTATGGCAAATCCAAAGAAAAATGTTTTAATAATTGCAGGAATAATATCTCCATAAGTCAGCGTTTCAAAAACCTGATTCCAGTATAAGTCCCAACTAACTACTCCACGGATATTAGCTCCCAGATACCCACCATAGAGAGAAACAGCGTCTGCAAGCACTCCAAGCAGAGGAAGCATAAAAGTAGTGGCAAGAACCCTTGTGGCAACAAGAAATTTGAAAGGATTAGTTCCGGATACTTCCATTGCATCTATTTGTTCTGTTACCTTCATGGAGCCCAACTCGGCACCAATTCCTGAACCTATTTTGCCTGCACAAATAAGTGCTGTTATAACCGGAGCAATCTCCCTGACAAGTGAAACAGACACCATCTTAGGCAACCAGGCCTGTGCACCAAACTCAACAAGAGTAGGGCGAGACTGAATGGTAATAACCAATCCCATAATAAAAGCCGTTATTGCAACTAAAGGCAAAGATCTATATCCGATGAAAAAACACTGACGTAATAATTCCGCAAACTCATACCTGGGTTTAAAAAGTACTACTAAAAACTGGAATGCAAATCGTGCAGTGTCACCGGTTTCTGATAAAAAGTATTTTATTGTGCTTAATTTCATCTGTTTATCTTTATTTTTTAATTATTGTCAGATGGAACGCCCATAAATAATCATTGTCCATTGGTATGATAATTCTTGTGGGCATTTCATAAACCCACATTTTTTTGCTAAAGTCAACCTATTTAACTCCTTTATAAATGAGTTAAATCAGACGATTTGATGATGAATGTCATAAGACTGCACATATAGTCTGTCTAATATTGTAGTACAAAACTATTAAAATTACACATGAATGAAAACAATACTTGTTCCGACCGATTTCTCCAGATATGCCAAAAAAGCATTGGATTATGCTATTTCTATAGCAAAAAAAACCAATGGCCGCATTATTCTTATTCATGCTCATAATATGGTTTATATAAGCCCGGACGTTCCAATGACATATTATTCAGAAGAACTGTCCGCTATAGAAAAAGAAGCCAAAAAGAAATTGAATAAATTGTGTACAAAGATAAATGTTTCAGATAAACTACAGTGTGAAACTATAAATAAACAAGGTTTTGCAGTAGATATTATACTTGATACCGTTAAAAAAAAGAAGGTTAACCTGGTAGTAATGGGCACAAAAGGAGCCAGTGGAATGAAAGAAATATTCATTGGTAGCAATACAGCAAAAGTAATTAGTAAGGCTTCGTGCCCTGTAATTGCTGTTCCTGAAAGAAACACCATTAGCGACATCAAGAAAATTGTATATGCAACAGATTTTCATACTAGTGATATTACCTCTTTGAAGCAATTAGCAGAGATTGCCTCCGTATTTAAAGCAAAAATCAGTGTTATTCACATTGCTGATAAGGAATATACAACTGCCGAGGAAGAAGAATATATGGAAAAATTTACCCAAAAGGTGAAGCAAAAAGTCAACTATAAATCTATCAGTTGCAAATTACTTTATGCCTCTGATATAGAAAAAAAACTGGAAGAATATATTGTTAAGGAACCCATCGATCTTCTTGCTGTATCAACAAAGCACAGAAACCTGATTGAACGGTTCTTTGGTAAAAGTATTACACAAAAACTGGCTTACCATACCAAAATACCATTAATTGTATTTCATTATAAACAAGAACCGGTTGTATTAATATAAAAGTTAAACACCATGAAAAAAATAATCTGCCCAACTGATTTCTCCACAACAGCTAATAATGCCGTAGAATATGCCGCACAGCTTGCAAGAGAAATTAATACAGCGCTTGAAATAGTAAATGTACAATCGTTATCACCTGCCAGTCCGATTCTTTCCGGCATAGAAGCTTCCAAATACGCAGCACCTACTTCAGCTACGCTGAAAAAAATGTGCAATGATATCAATCAAACATTTCATATCCCCTGTAGCTATAAGGTTGAAATAACAAGTGAAACCCTGGATGAAGCAATACCGGCAGAATCGACAGAAGATAGTTTAATTGTTATGGGAACAAATGGTATGGACGATTTATATCAGTATATTTTTGGAACTAATACCTATCACGTTATAAAAAAAACTAAATGCCCGGTATTAATAATACCCGAAGGGGTTATATACAAGACAATTAAAAATATCACTCTCCCCTGGGATTACAAATGTAACAGCAAATCAGTGTATTTTCAATTAAAGAATCTTTTTGGAGTATTTAACCCTGAAATAACTTTCCTGCACATCAGCAGACAAGAAAAACCGGTCAGTGATAATGTATTCAGAACACTTAAAGAGGACGTTTACTCCTGTATTGGTAAAGAAGAGATTGTTTTATTCGCCCAGCTGTATTCAGAAAGTCCAAAAGAATTTGCGAATAGTATAGATGATTACATGGCCGACAATAAAGCTGACTTATTAGCAATTGCTTACTATGATCGTGGTAAACTAAAAAATATATTTCATGGTACCATTGTTAAGGAGTTGAGTGAAACCGCGCAATACCCTTTATTGGTATCGCATGTGGCTATCTAAACATCTGCGGGGAATATTCACTTCAGCATAACAGGTAAAGCTTTTGCCTGCTTTTTTCTTTTGTTTAATACTGCTAAAGAAATATCGTCCCATTTTCTGGTATTTAAAATATCCCCTGCAGTGCACCATGCCCTTCTGGCAATAAAAACTCCGAGTTTCATATAATGTAGTTGTTTCAGGCTATGGCTGTCTGTACTTATCACTAATTTAACACCTTTATCTTTTGCAAGTCTTGCCAATTCATCGTTCAGATCCATCCTGTCGGGCTGTGAATTTATTTCAAGGTATGTTCCCGTGGCTTTAGCTATGTCAATAACTTCATTTATATTAATTTTATACGGTTCACGGGAACCTATGAGGCGCCCCGTAGGGTGACCTATACAATTTACAAAAGGATTCTCACATGCCCGTATAATCCTGTTTGTGTTATCACGGTTAAAGTTACTATGAATAGAAGCTGTTACCCAATCAAGTCGCGAAAGTATTTCATCTGATAAGTCTAAACTTCCATCACTAAGAATATCCACTTCAATCCCTGTCTTTATAAAATTTTCATCCAGTTTTTTATTTATCCGTTCAATTTCTTTTAACTGTTTAAGCAATTGATGCTCATCCAAACCTTTTGCAATCCTGGATGACTTGGAATGATCTGTGATAACGATATATTTATAGTGAAAATATTTTTTTACATAGGCTGCTATTTCTTCAATTGAACATATTCCATCACTCCAGGTACTATGCATCTGTAAATCCCCCAGAATGTTGTCAACAGAAACTATATCCGGTAATTTGTGTTTTCCTGCTAATTCAATTTCACCCCTATTTTCACGCATTTCAGGAGGGATAAGCTGAAAACCTAAAATATTATATATCTCCGCTTCTGATTTTCCAGCTAACTTTTTATTGTTCTTTATTTGAAAAATACCATATTCAGAAATTTTATATCCTTTATCCCTTGCTATGGTACGAAGATGTATATTATGCTCCTTAGAACCTGTGAAATATTGTAATGCAGATCCCCATTCATCCTCATTTACTATCCGTAAATCAGCCTGCCTGTTCAATTCCTTTAGAATAATGCTTGCTTTTGTGTCCCCTTTTGCAAGTATTTCACTTGCCATATCAGAACCGGTAAAGTGAGTTATAATTTTCTCCCGATGCCTGCGTTCACAACTAACCAGAATATCAATATCCCCAATAGTTTCCTTTTTTCTTCTTAAACTTCCAGCAAGCTCCACCTGTTTCACCTCAGGTAACTGTTTCAACCATGTAATGATTTTCTCGCCCACCTCAAGCGCACGCCAAAGCAAGGCCCTATCCTCAACCACTTTGTGAAGATTAAGCCCCTTCAGCATATTCTCTATCTTCCTGGTACCAAATCCCTTTACCTTTGACACCCTTCCATCCTGCAAAGCGGTTATTAACTCATCTCTGGTATTTATTTTTAATACAGAATGAAGCTTATGAAGAGATTGTGGCCCAAATCCCCGTATATTCATTAAATTAATTATTCCATAGGGAATAGTTTTCTTGAGTTGTTCATATTTTTCAATTTTTCCGGTGCTTATATATTCTTTAATTTTTAGTGCAATACTTTCACCAATACCAGGAATAGACTCTAATGTATCCTTGTTGATATAATAAGTTACATCCTGCTGTAAACTATCAATAGCCCTTGCAGCCTGCTGGTATGCAATGGCTCTGAAACGTTGTGTAGCGCCAAGAAACCGGTAAATTAATGACATGTCATTAAAGATAAACACCAATTCCTTATTTATTTTATTGTCCATCAATAGAAAAAAATAAAAATTTACTTCCGGATAATCTGCCATAAAAATTAAACTCCCTAAGAGTCATTATCTGCATATTAAAAAAACTCAAATACAAAGAAATTACAATTTCCAGTCCTTACACAAGAAGCACAGTCATTATAAAGACTGATAATAATCAAGTCTTTTCTTGACATAAGTCATTATAACCAACACATTAAACTTATTTTCTTTGTAAAAGAAATTTTTTTATTAAAAACAACCTAACAATAACAAAAACCAGCTCTTAGTCAAATAGCAGACAATAAAGGATCAGGAGCTCATTAATTAACTTGTAAAAATCAATTATTATGAAAGAAACATCAGTTATAAATGCAGCCCAGGTATCTCCCTCTGTGTCGATACTTATATCCAGTGAGAAAACCTATCCACAATATAAAACAAATGAAAAAAAACTTCAATATCTTTTAGAAGGTGTAAAAGAAGAACTGTCAGCGGAATTTCCCCAAAAAAAAGTGGAAATAATTACAAAAAAATTAGAAGGGCTCATTGCTTCTATCAAGCATCAAGATTTATCAAAGTCTATCGTGTTATATGCTTCCCCGGAAAAAGAAAAGCTTTTTTACCTGCCATTTCCTGTTAAAGAAAGAGTTATTATTGATTCATCATTCGAGATAAGAGATTTGATTTATGCTGTAAAAAACAGCATAGAATACTGGATACTATTAATAAACGGTAAATTGCCTAAACTTTATTTTGGCCACAATAGTTTATTAACAAGGACAGAAACAGAGAGTTTTCCTCCGGATATTGAAAATAAAAAAAGAGATTATCCATCAAAGGTTGCCAACTTTTCTGATGATTCTGCTATAAAAGAAATTATTCTCGATAATTATTTAAAAGAAGTTGATCGTGCATTAACAGTGGAGTTAGCAAAAACAAAGGCTCCTGTTTTTATTTGTGGTGCCCCCAAATTAATTGGGCATTTTAAAGCATTGACCAAAAATGCCAGTTACATAAAAAATTATATAGAAGGAAATTATGAGCATTTTTCCAAAGAAGAAATTTATAAACTTGTTGAACCATCGGTAGAGGGAGAAAGAAAAGCAGAACAACGCAAAGCATTAGAAATACTTGAAACCGCAACAGATAAAAAAGAATTTACCGCTGGTATTGGAAATGTGTGGCGTGCGGCAAAGGAAAGGAAAGGCAGATTGTTATTAGTTGAGAAAGATTATACATGTGCTGCCAAAATCGGAAAAGACGAATATACATTAGTTTCCGAAAATTTTGACACAAATGATCCTGGTATATTAAAAGATGCGGTGGATGATATTATTGAACTTGTACTTAAAAGTGATGGCGATATCGCCTTTGTTGATAATGGAAAATTAAAAGACTATAATAAAATTGCACTCGTAACTTACTATTAAAGAAATGAAATTAATATCATGCCATGCACTTAATGAATTTTAAGAAATAGAGCAGCTATCTGCTTTTCATATATCAAATAACTTTAAATCCAAACAACATGAAACATAATTTAAATACAAAACAGTTCTACAAAGAGTTGGGACGATTGTTATATGCAGTGGCAATGGCCGATAAAAAAATACAACCCAAAGAAGTACAGGCACTTCATGAATTTGTTTCCAAAGAGCTGGCCTCTTCAGAACCCACATCGGATTCATCAGGCATGAATCAGGCATTTTATACCAGTTTTGAATTTGAAGATTATGCCCGTCAACATATAAGCATCAAAAAAGCACATAATTCATTTATAAAATTTTTGGATGCAAATATTATGGAAATCGATCCGGCATTAATTGATAAATCTATTCAGGCTATTGAAAAAGTTGCCCGAGCGTTCAGAAAAATAAATGAAAAAGAAAGACTATTAATTGATTCCATAAAAAAAGAAATCAAAGAAATTGCTGAAATATACTAAAGCCTATAGTCATGAAATTTTCAGTTGGTTTATCTACCGAACAGGCCAGTGCATGAATTAATTAGTATAGTTAATGAAAATAATTCCAGGTTCTTCACTTATGATGCTATCGGAGCTCCTCGCTATTTATAGAAGATTGAACCGAAATTCTTTATTATAACCCAAAAGATAAATATACCGAGAGTAGTTAGATTTACGAATGTAAAGATATCGTACTCTCAGTTATGCCGAATCCCGCATGTGCGGGACTTTAAATTTTCGGAAATCTAAATTGTTTCGGTATAACAGAATCAAAAAAATAAACAAGATTCGCAGAATCTTCTCCGGATAAACAGTTCCGAAATTTCTCTACCTGTCATTACCCTGTATAATTTCAAATGAAGAAAGTATTCAACAAATTCTGAAAAAAATTCTACATTTTTTAGTTCATCTCTTAGCCTATTTGTAACCTCAATTTATTGATACGTTGAACCTCATCAAGACCTGATTGAACAACCCAATAACATTTACCGGTAGATTCATACATAATTGGCACAATAATTTAAAGCCGAGACTATAAAATAACAAAAACTAAAATTAAAAATTTCAATAAAAAATAACAATTAAACTTTAACAACTAAAAAACATGAAAACTTTAGCTTTTTTAATCTCAGCCTGCGCTCTTTCTTTTAATACCCTCGCAGGAAATATCGAATCAAATGAACATGGTGATAAATATTGTGCTAAAACAAAAAACGGGAAACTAACAATAATGCACGAAGGTAAAGAATTAACCTCAGACGTAACCCTCTCAAATGGCACCCGAATAGCCATGAACGGAACAATCACAAAAACTGACGGTACAACTATGATCATTAAAGATGGTGAATGTATTGATTTGGAAGGAAAAATTGAAAAACCAACTATAAAAAAACAAAAAACCGGTACTGATAAGAAAAAACAAGAAACCAGCACAGGCAATTACTAATAGGAATTTATGCAGGTCTAACATTTAATATAAAAAATATCCATGGAATCTATAGTAAAGACGAAAGAACTAACAATTGGAAGTACCATATTTGCTAATAAAGATTTTCTTCCTGCTAAATATACCTGTGAAGGCGATAATGTAAATCCACCTCTTACAATTGAGAATATACCTCCCGGAACTAAAAGTTTAGCATTGATTATGGATGACCCTGATGCACCCAATGGCGTATTCAACCATTGGGTCATCTGGAACATCCGACCCATGGAAATGATTATCGAAAATTCCAGACCGGGTACCGAAGGTAAAAACAGTTATGGAAAATCCATATATCAGGGCCCATGTCCTCCACCAGGTGGACCACATCGTTATTTTTTCAGAGTTTACGCATTGGATACTTTGCTCAATATCAGACCCGGTTCTGATAAAGCTACCTTGGAAAAAGCTATGCAGGAACATATACTCGCCTCTGGAGAAATTATTGCTATGTATCAAAAAACAAAATATAAAAATATATAAAGTTTCATTTTACTAAAAGCAGATACCATTAAGTATACTTCGGCTGAATAAATGCACCATATAATTAATTAAATGCAAAAAAAGAAAGATAATAATCAAAAGTCAAGAGAAGATAGTCTGCCTGTGAAACCCGAAAAGGATATTCCTGTAAAACCTGATAAAAACCCGGATCCTACAAAACCAAAACCAGGCGGAAATGAACCGGACAAAATTGACCCAACACGGATAGAGCAACCTGAAAAGACTGATCCTACACGTATTGATGGGCCGGAAAAATCTCAGAAAATAAAAACAAAAAAATTCAGCTACAGAGTAAACAAAAGAAATAATTGATTATTCACGCAATGATTAAAAACCAGAGCTATAGTGGAAAAAGAAAGCAATTTATTACAGACAATCACCAGTAACCTGTGAAAGACTGATAAAATAATTTGCATACAAAATAATTAAGCTATAGCGCATAAACAGATGCAAACACAAGAAATTAATATTACTGTTGAAAATCAGATACGGTTAAAAGGAAATTTAAATATTCCAGATGGGGCCGCTTCATTAGTTGTTTTCTCACACGGAAGCGGCAGCAGCAGATTTAGCACAAGAAATCGCTATGTTGCTGATATATTGAACAAAGAAAAGATTGCAACATTATTAATAGATCTTTTAACCGAGAAAGAAGATGCTGCTTTCGAAAACCGGTTCGACATCGCATTACTTTCTGAACGACTTATCACGATTACCTCCTATGTGCAAGAGCTGCCTAAAATCAAAAAACTTCCTTTCGGTTATTTCGGATCCAGTACTGGTGCTGCTTCAGCATTAACAGCAGCAGCTCAATTGGATGGTGTCATACATTCTATTGTTTGTAGGGGTGGCCGGCCAGATCTTGCGATGCAGTCACTGCCGGCAGTAAAAGTTCCAACACTATTGATTGTTGGAAGTTTAGATAAAGAAGTGCTGGTATTAAATCAAAAAGCATATACCCAGTTACATTGCGAAAAAAAAATAGAAATTGTAGAAGGGGCATCCCACTTGTTTGAAGAACCCGGAAAGATTGATCAGGTAGCCCAGCTCGCAAGTGGATGGTTTAAAAAATATATGAATAAACTTAAAATTAAAATCCATGCTGTTCAAGGATAGATACTATTTGTAAATCATTAAAACTTATTAAAAGTAACTAAAACACTAAAATAATGGAAAATAAAAAACTAATTGAAACACTTTATTATTGTGCTGCACAATGCACGCATTGCTATGATGCCTGTCAGAGAGAAAAAGAAAAAGAACAATTGCAACGATGTATAACATTAGACGAAGAGTGTGCAGAAATATGTCGCCTGACAGCTACCCGACTGGAAAAAAATTCAGAAAATGCCGATAAGTTTCTAAAACTATGCGCAGAAATTTGTGAATCTTGTGCTACCGAATGTGAAAAACATATACACCTCGAACACTGTAAAAAATGTGCCGAGGCATGCCGTAAGTGTGCTGATATGTGTTCGCAACCTGTTAGCTAAAAGTATTATCAAAACATTTTAGTTATTTACGCTCTTTCTATAATCCTGTTGTATTTCTTCCAAGCCCTGAAACAAATCATTTACCCGGTTTAGATTTCGGGGCTTTCTTTTTGTTGGTTTCTACAACAACACCAATTTAAAATTAATCTAAATTATATTGGTGCAATACCCTTGCAGCCCAATGTAATTAAGCCAATACATGGTATATTAGGATACCTGGCATTTGTGATTCTCCATAAATTGTTTACATTTAGCTAAAATAAATCATACAATAGCCCGTTCTAATCAAAAAAAAGTTAAAATGAATAAACATTTTGCACTAATAGCAATAGTAGCTCTCCCGCTATGGAGTTTATCGCAAAACATTGGTGTTGGTGCAGATGTAATGTATAACCCTCAAACAGAAAGTTTCGGTGTTGGTACAAGAGTTTGTTTTTTCCCATACAACAGGTTAAGTATTGCGCCAGAACTTTCTTATTATCCCCCTGCCAGTTTCAATAAGGTAAATGAACTGAATGTGGGTTTAGCAGCAGAATACAAATTCATTTATAAAGAACGATTTAATATTTATGCAATCGCACATGGGGCATATAACCATTGGATAAACTATGCTGAATCCCCAATGAAAGGGGCAAAACCTACTAATCTGAACCTTGAATGCGGGTTAGGTATCTCAACCAACAAGCGTTTACGACCTTTTCTTGAATACAGATACAATATAAGATTTATGGAAACACATTTACGTCTTGGAGTTTTATATATTTTTAATTCTAACCAAGGAGGAGCTGGTTCTGGCGGTCATGACAGACGATGCGATGCCTATAATAACTAAACACTATGAAAAAAAGACAATTGACCTTAACTTTACTCTGTTCATTAGCTGTAATAGCTACAGTAATGAATTACAGTTGTAAAAAAGACAGAATTGAAGAACAACCACAACAAACCCTCAATGAGTACAGTTCTCCAAACGACTACCTTAATTCTAAAAAACAACAGGAACAGGAATTTGTTATCACCTCTGACTCGGCAAGCGGCCCTATAACCGGAAATCAGGGAACTAATATTTGGTGTGGAAGACAATGCTTAATGTTTCCTAATGGTGATTCGGTAGCACTTCCCTATACTGTAAAACTGGTAGAATTATACACACCCAAAGATATGATCTATTATCAAATGCCAACTGTTGCATCTGATACTATTTTAGAAACCGATGGAGAAATAAGATTGAGAGCATTTAAAGATGGAACAGAATTAGTTTTAAGACCAGGATGTTCATGGCCAATCATGATGCCTAACACTGCTCCTGAAAATTATATGCGCGTTTTCTATGGATTTGACGCTTCGAACCATGTTGACTGGACAGATGATCCTTCAACATTAGGTGTTACAACCAGTTATATACCTACCTTTGGTACCACTACCGGAGGTTATTTGGGATCAACAGTTCGTTTAGGCTGGATAAATTGCGACTATAAACGAGGTGGCAGTGTTAATCACCATTTATCATTTGTTTCCTCAACAGATAATCTTACCAACGTTGCCATTTTTATTTATTTCCCTTCTACTAAAACAGTAATGCAGGTATATAACCAAACATCAGGTTCTATACCAGACAACTCATCTGTTAAAATAATAGCAATTGCCGTTAACAGCAGCGGAACATTGTACAGCTTTACTCAAAACATGACAGTAACAGCTTCTTCCTCAATTGAAGTTACCATGGCTGCCACCACGGATCCTGCTCTTACTGCGGTATTGGATGGATTATAGTAAAAGAGAGCGTTATAAGTGAAAAAAAGGCTTTTTCATACCGAACAAGCCTTTTTTTTTCACTTATCCTTACATTGGATCCACGTCAATTTGCACTCTTACCGATTTGTATTCACCTGCTTTAAAATGAATCAACAGTTCA
>JAHEXZ010000050.1:0-18247 GCA_023251835.1 Bacteroidota bacterium
AGTAGGGAATATCTTGATAAAAAGAAGTTTCCGTGCGGGTTGTTTTTTCTCCTGGTCCTATTACATATTGAACAACTGGATTGCCGTCTTTAGTCCAAAACCCAAAAAAATCACCGCCCGTTTCTATGTTTGGGTAGTCCATTACGCATTTGGAAATAAAGTCCAATTCGCTTTGATGAATAATTGCTCTTGGGTTATTTTGATTATCAGTCATTTATATAGTCAGTGTATAGCAAAAGTACGATTTATTCTTTGTTATTTGAAGGATGTCTCACAATTTACTCTGTCTGCGTTGGGCGGAATTTTTTGGCGTATGTTTTTGATTTTTGCGGTGGGCTTTAGCTCTTTTGCAGGTGGTGCGAAGCAAGTTTTTAAAATGCGTAATTTTTCCTACGCATTTTAAAAACTAACCTGCAAATGTGCTAAAGGAAGCGTGGGCTCAAAAACTATGACAAAAAATTGTGTGTCGGCAAAAATCAAATAAAAATCTCTGAAGGGTCGGCCTTTAATTCTTCTGTCATTTGTGTCCAGCCACCGTGAAATTGTCTGCTGAAAATATGTCGCCCTTTTATTGTCGGTCTATTTAGCAATGTTGCCTAACTTGCTTATATCCGTCATATCGTTGCGCCTATCTACCTAAAATCGGAGTGTTGGCGCAACGGGGTGTCGTTTATTTTTAGTATCAAATCTACTTGTTTTTTATAACGAATCAAATGGTGAGATGATTTTTTGGATACTTTTTGTACTCACATGTGTGTATATCTCTGTTGTTCTGCTGCTGCTATGACCCAATATTTCCTGTATATATCTGAGATCCGTTCCGCCTTCCAATAAATGAGTTGCATAACTATGTCTAAGCCAGTGGAGGGTTACTGGTTTATTTATACCCGCTTTTAATATACACTGCTTAAGTACATTCTGAAGGCTTCGTTGAGTATAAGGAGTGCCCGTATTTTCCCCTTCAAATAAATAAACTATGGGTTTAAATGCTTTGTAATAATCGCGAAGTAGCTGAATTGTTTTATCACTTAATGGAGCTATCCTGTCTTTTCGCCCTTTAGATTGTTTTATGATTAATAGATTTCTTTTGCTATCAATATGTTCCGGTTTTAGTCTTAATAATTCCCCACAGCGTAAACCACAAGAATAGACGAGCGATAACATTGCTTTATGTTTTAAAAAACGGGGAGCATCTAAAATCTGCTTTACCTCTTCTTTGCTTAATACATTGGGGAGTTGCTTAGCTCGTTTGGGTCTGTGGATTAACTCTGCATTAATGTTCGTATGCTGAACCGTTTTGAAAAATAATTTTATGGCATTTACCACCTGGTTCTGAAATGAGGCAGAATAATTATTCGCTAAAATGTAGTTATTATTAAAATCGATAACATCTTCATTTGTTATTTCTGAAACCGGTTTGGCAGAATTGAATTTCAAAAATGTTGTCAACGCATCTATATATGTATCTATAGTGTTTTCACTGTACCTGCGTGAGCGCAACCAGCTTTTATACTTATTTAATAATGTTTTTGATTCTTCACTTAGTCTGTAATCCTTGATCCTGAGAACTTTACCCGGCAAATTCTCCTTTTGATTCAAAGTGGTGGTGGTGCAATCAATAATTGCAATTTCTTTAAACAATTGTTTAACTTCCTTTAAAATATCTTCCGTATATAAAAAATACCAGGCCTTTTGGGTTCTGCTCCATTGAGCACCGGGAACATGTTTTATAAGATTTATTAACGGCTGATCATATGGAAATCGTAGAAGTAAAACCTGTTTTCCTTTATGTTGTATTATCTCTGGTACTATAGTAATCATTTAGCTGAAGTATTAACTTCTTGTTTTAATTGTAACTGGTTCAAGGTTTGCGGTAGCAAAACCACTTAGAACCAGTTATACTGAGCAAACAGGTTTGATTTTGCGCAAACTCATTTAGCCGAAATATAAATGGCATAACCCGCTAATCCATATTTCCCGATTAATTAAAAAATACTTTTCTTACAACGTCTCTTTCAACCACTTATAAAACTCATATTGCCATACCAAGCCGTTTTGGTTTTGAAGTACCCAGTGGTTTTCTTCAGGAAAATAAAGTAGTTTGCTTTTTATCCCCTGCAACTGCGCTGCCTGAAATGCAGATAACCCTTGCTCAATAGGTACTCGGTAGTCTTTTCCGCCTTGTATTACCAAAATAGGAGTGTTCCATTTTTTAACATAATTAACAGGATTAAATTCATTACAGCTCTTTTGTGCTGCAGCATTCTCCTTTTCCCAATAGGGCCCTCCTAAGTCCTGATTTACAAAAAAAACTTCTTCAGTAGTACCGTACATACTTCTCCAGTCGAAGATACCATCATGGGCAATAAATGTTTTAAAACGCTTTTCATGAATACCTGCCAGATAATACACAGAATATCCTCCATAGCTTGCACCAACACATCCTAACCGGGTTTTATCTATATAAGGCTCTTTTGAAAGTGCATCAATGGCTGATAAATAATCCTGCATGGCCTGTCCTCCAAAATCTTTACTGATTTGTTCATTCCACTTTACACCAAAGCCCGGCATTCCTCTGCGGTTAGGAGCTACTACTATATATCCGTTTGCTGACATCAACTGGAAGTTCCAGCGGAATGAGTAAAACTGAGTCAAAGGAGATTGCGGTCCCCCCTGGCAATAAAGCAGTGTGGGATATTTTTTATTAGCATCAAAGCCAGGAGGATAAATCACCCATGTCAGCATTTGTTTACCATCTGTGGTAGTTACATAACGTTTTTCAATTTTGCTAAGGCCAATGGTACTATAAACAGTATCATTTACATGCGTTAGCTGTTTCATTGTACCGCTAATCAAATCAACAGAATAAATCTCAGCAGCATGGTTCATATCTGTTCTTTCTACAATCATTGTATTTCCAGCCTGGCCAACAATACTACGAATATCAAAATCTCCTTTGGTGATTTGTTTTACAACTGATAATTTTTTTGTGTTTCCGGGATAATCAACAACAAATAGTTGAACAGTGCCGTCTGTTGGCGCAGTAAAAAACAGCTGGCTACCATCTGCACTCCATTTGAAATCATCAACAGTACCATCCCAATCTTTGGTGAGATTTATTTTTGTAGCACCATCATCAATAATAATGTCGTTTTTATCAGACTCATAACCATCTGTTTTCATACTTAAAAAAGCAAGGATGCCTTTGGATGAATAGGCCGGTTTAATATCATAACCCATCATTCCTACTGTAAGATTAGTAGTTTTGCGGGTTTCTATATCGTAAGAATAAATATCAGTATTGGTACTTAAAGCATATTCTTTACCAAATTTCTTTTTTGTAACATAAAGAATTTGTTTTCCATTGGGGCTCCAGATAAAATCTTCATCACCACCAAATGGTTTTTGTGGGCAGTCGTACGGCTCATTTGCCATAATGTCAACACTGTCTACCACCTTTTTATCTTTCAATGTATTTAAGAATACATGCCCGAAAAGCCCATCCTCCCATGTATCCCAGTGACGGTAATTTAAATCATCATAAATCAGCACATCCGATTGGTTAAACTGTGGGTAAATATCTTTACCATAAACATTTTTCACCTTCACTTCACAACTGCTGATGCTATATTTTCCATCAGATGAAATACGATTGTTTACTAAAATATCTTCTGTGTTATTTACCTCTGCTGCAATACCACCAGTAACCGGCAATATATAATTCTTTGCGGTGGTTTTGTTGTCTTTAAGATTATACTGACGTACGCTGTAAACAATTGATTTACCATCTTTTGTAATACCCTTTCCACTCACTTTACCCAATTGAATAAGAGTTTCAGGTGTCATGGTTTGTTGTGCGCTGGCTGATAATATCAGTAAGGGCCCTAATAATGTGGTAAATAATTTCATAAATAAAACGGGGTTAAATTTCCGGAAGTAAATATACTGAATCTTACTGGGTTTGTGATAGCAAAGGCTGTTAGATTTGGTAATACCTGAGCGAATGGGTTTGCTGGTTGCTGAGCGTAGCCGAAGCACGAAAACTCATTCAGCCGAAGGACAAAATCACTATTCTACCAAAAACAGGTTTCTCAGTAATACCCGGCAATATCAGGTATGATTTTTTATAGGATTATACCGATAGTAAAACCTCATTTTAAAATGTATACTGAATCTTACCGGGTTTGTGATAGCAAAGGCTGTTAGATTTGGTAATACCTGAGCGAATGAGTTTGCTGGTTGCTGAGCGTAGCCGAAGCACGCAAACTCATTCAGCCTAAGTATAAATAAATAGTAACCGTTTAAAAAACAATCATGATTACCTACACAAACCAAAGACTAAGAGGCAGGAATAAGCCAAAGCCGATGAATTTTGAACAATATGCAAGTGAAGGAAACCGCATTATCAATGAAGTTACCTGCCAGTTAGGTACAGACCGGGATCACGCAGCAAGAGTTACACGCGCTGTTTTACATGCTATTCGCGACCGTATTCCTCCGGATGATGCAATACAGTTTGCTCAGGGTTTGCCAATGGCATTAAAAGGGGTTTTTATCGATAGATACGACCCTTCTAAAACACCTGTCACAATACGTCATAAAGAAAAATTTATTGACTTTGTTCGCAGTAAAAATCCTTCTGCAGCAGCTGATTTTCCTGATAGGGAATCTGTTATATATGCCTTACAGGCTGTATTTTATGTACTTGAAAACAATATGAGCTATGGACAGGTTCAGCAGATAAAAAATATGCTGAACATAGAAATTGTTACCCTTATTGATGCCGTTTGAAAAAATGAGTACAAAAAGAGATAAAAAAAGACAAAAAAAAGAGTTGACTCATAAATTTGAATCAGCCCTTTTTGTGGACATAAACCTTAAGTACTTAAACCAAATTTATGAGAATATTTTGTGCATAATTTGAAGACATGTTTATTAACATAAGCAGCAATAATTCATGTATGAAAGGGATGTCTGTTTGTATTGATTACATTTGTCAATATCTTTTAGAGAGGCCGTTTATTTCTTTATTTATTATTCACTGATGCTACGCAAAATTTATATCTAATTCAGAATATCTCTATGTTTCCACCTGTCATTTCGAACACAGTGAGAAATCTTGTCAATCAATTGCAAAGATTTCTCTTCCTGCTTTCAGCAGGAAGAGAAATGACAATGATAGTGATTATGAATTTTTTAAAGCAGTCACTTTTATTGTCTTTTTGAGAAAATTACCCTTCTCTCTTTATCAATTCTCTTGTCCATTATAAGTATAAAAGTCTATCATTTTTAAATCTTTTTCTTTGCGGAACATGAGTTATTCACTAATAAAACGATTATGATTTTGCTAAACGCTTTTTTATACTCTACGCAATTATGGCTGATAGCTTTTATCTTGCTTGTAGGTGTTTTTCTTTTTTATTTATTGGGGTCCAAAACAGGCAGATATATAAAATCGAAGAGACCGGAAAGTAAAGCTGATGGCATGGGTCCATTAGAGGGCGCGTTATTAGGCCTGTTATCTTTACTGCTCGGATTTACGCTTAGCCAATCCGCATCGCGATACGATGCAAGAAGAACACTTATTGTTCAGGAAGCAAATGATATCGGTACTGTTATTTTACGTTCCGACATGTATCAGGATTCCATTCGAACCCGATTTAAAAAGGATCTCAAACAATATGTTGAAATAAGAATAGCCTATTATGATGCGACTGATGAAGGAGAAATAAACAAATCTCTTTCGGAGGCTGAAAAAATATCTGCCCGTATTTGGGATAGAGTTATGATTTCATCAAAAAAATTCCCTGATTTTGTTCGGGACAATCAAATGATTCCGGCTGTAAATTCAATGTTTGATATTGTAAATAACAGAGATGCCAGCAGGCTTGCAAGAGTCCCTGATCCTATTATTTACTTGCTTATGATTCTTACTGTTTTTGGTAGTTTTATTGTTGGATATGCCAAAAAAGAAAATAAAAACGATTGGATAATGTTAACTCTATATTCAGTAATGACCATAGCAACAATTTTTGTGATTTTGGATATAGACCGACCTCGCAGGGGATTTATTCAAACATCCGTTCCTCATGAAAAAATAAATCAGTTAAGAAATTTGTTTCATGCTGAGCAAATTCAGTAACCGCCTGCCTTTCATAAAAAGGTTCGACACTCCCTAAAGATAACAAACAAACATCTTGCTATTCAGGGTTTTTGAGGGTTGTGGAGAATACCGGATTCGAACCGGTTGCCTCCACGCTGCCAGCGTGGCGCTCTAGCCAAATGAGCTAATTCCCCTTTATTGTTTGGGTTACAAAAATAGTTATTAAACTATTAAAACATACAATATTCAATGTTTTTATTCAATGGTTCGGTAATTTTTTTAGAATGAAGTTGTTTAAAGTTGACGTAATAAAACACAGTAAAGGCTAATAAATTCAATGCTTTCCAATGAGTTTTATTTGTTTAAAAACGCACTAAAAGTGCTTCGGCTGAATGAGTTTTCAAAACATACAAACTCATTCACTCAGGACACTTTAATCCCGATAATTAATATATCATCTGTTTGTTCTATATTTTCTCTCCAGTTTTCAATAAAAGTATCCAGATGCTTTTTTTGTTCATTCATGGATTTATCCTGGATTGAAAGAAGTATTTCTTTGAATTTTTTTGTTTTTAATTTTTTATTGTTTTGTCCAAATTGATCGACATAACCATCGGTGAAGATATAAATGGTGCTGCTTTCCGAAAGAGAAATAGTGTGTGTGGTGAATTTTTTTAGATCGTTATAATCCAGCCCCCCAATAGGAAATTTATCTGCTTTTACTTCCTCCACCTCACCCCAAACACCCACACCCTCCTTTTCCCCTCTCCCCCCGATAGCTATCGGTATGGAGAGAGGATTAAGGAGTGTTTTACGAATGAGCCAGAGAGGCCGGTTTGCACCAGCATATTTCAGTTTTGTCAGAAGTTTTTCTTCTTTTTCCGTTCTCCTTTCTCCCGGCTCAAAGCAGCAAATGGCAACATCCATTCCATCTCTGGATTCGGAACCTGTTTCGGTTTGACGTAATGAATGACTGACCTCCTTATTTAACAAGTTTAATATTTCTGCAGGGTCAGTAATTCCTTTTTCATTTACTATGTGGTTTAACAATGTGTTACCAATCATGCTCATAAACGCTCCGGGAACACCATGGCCAGTACAGTCAACAGAGGCAATTATTATTTTTCCATCTTTTTGTGAAAACCAGTAAAAATCGCCACTGACGATGTCTCTTGGTTTAAAAAGAATAAAAGAATCGGGGAAGCATTTTGCAATTTCTTTAACGGAAGGGAGAAGCGCTTCCTGAATACGTTTAGCATAGTTTACACTATCTATAACTTCACGGTGTTTAATCTCAATTTCTTCTTTTATCTCGTTAATTTTTTCTTTCTCTTTGTGTATGGCCATACTCTGAGTCCAGAGCTTTTTTACTTTTTCATCTACTTTTTTCTTTTCTACTTCAAGTTGTTCTTTCTCCGTTCGCAATAGTTCTATCTGTTCATCCACTTTTTTCTTTTCTTTATAAACAGTTTCACTCATCTGCCATATTTTTTTATTTTTCTCCTGTACTTTGTTTTTTTCGATTTCAAATTTTTCTCTTTCCTCTGATTGTAAAATATAAATATCTTTTAGATCGTTTAATTTTTTTTCAAGCGCTGATTTTTGTGTTTCAAGTGATTTATTCTTCTTTATATGTGTACGGATTAGGAAAAAGTATACTGAGAACGCGGCAATCGGGAAAATTATACAAACAACAAGTAGTATAACTGAATAGGTAATTTGCATAAAGGTTTAAACGAGGTTTACTGTGTAAATACCCAAAAATCATCTAAAAATACAGATGACGGTGCTGCTCCAACTCCTATGTATCCTTTATTGTCTATAGAAAAAGCAATAGCATATCCTCTTGGTTGTCCTGGTAATGAATCTTTTTCTGTCCAGAAGCCTGTAATCGGGTTATATTCATAAAAGCTACCGAAATAAGAGTTGGAAATACCCGAATGAAAACCCGTACCAATGTATCCTTTATTGCCAATAGAAAAACCAACAGCAGCATACCGGGATGTACCTGGAAATGATTCTTTTTGAACCCATTGATCATTATCCGGATTGTACTCATAAAAATCATTGTAATAGACAAAACCGCCATTAAAGCCCGTTCCAACATATCCTTTATTACCTATAGAAAAACCAACAGCTCCAAGTAGCGGATAGGTGAATGAATTTTTTTGCACCCAATTATCAGTATTGGGATCATATTCATAGAAGTCTGCTAATGCTCCGGAAAGGGAAGTCTGTCCGGCTCCCAGATACCCCTTATCCCCAACAGAAAAGCCAAAAGCATATTGCCTTCCGGAACCAGGCAAAGAATCTTTCGCAATCCATTCATTAGCAGTGGGATCATATTCCCAAAAATCTCTAAAATAATCTGACGGTAACGAACCTGTTCCTCTATAGCCCGTTCCTACATATCCTTTATTACCAATAGAAAAACCGACTGCAGCCACTCTTGATATACCGGGAAAAGGAGTTTTTTGTGTCCATGTATAGGAGGAAGGATCGTATTCCCAAAAATCGATACGGTTAACAGGAGCACTATTGGGTTCCGAGTAATTCCCTAGTCCAATATATCCTTTATTACCAATTGAAAAACCAACAGCATTAGCCCTTGTTCCGGCCGTTAAATTAATATCCCTGCACCATTGATTTGAAATACCAAAGTTTACTTCAAAATAAGCTTCAGGGCTAACCAATTCTCCATCATTATATAATCTTACGCTTATTTTTCCGGGTTTTCTGCCAAAGTTAACTTTAATTGAATTTGTTCCCTGTCCTGAAGTTATCTCCGCGCCTTCGGGCACAGTCCAAAGTGTATAATCAACCGGAGATTCAACAGAAACAGAATATTGAACCTGTTTTTCTCCTAGGCACACATTTGAAGCGCCATTTATCTGGTTAATAGCAACCGGAGTAATTTTCTTACATGAGGTTATGGCCACCAGTAGAATAATAATATAAATGATAATCGCGTACCGCATAAATTTTATCTTTCTACTTGTGTTTTTCTCTATACTTTTTACTTTTCACCTTATTAAACATATAGGTAATTGTAACAGACACATCCCATTTAGACATTCTGAAATTATCATCTAAATAGGCAAACTTCTTTATCAACTCTCCATTCTCTGTGCGTTTAGAGGGATTATTTATTGTATTAACTGACCAATAATACCTTGTATCAATACCATAACCAATGTTTCCTGACCGATACATCAAACCGCTTCCCCAAAGAAGGGCTGCAACGTAAGAATTTCGCTGTTTTTCTTTTTTTAAATCAAACTCTCCACCATCAGTTACATCTTTATATGCATCGGTACCGCTACTATAGGGATTGTCTGCTTTTTTTTCTGTTACAAATAAGGTTAAATCACTCTTTGTTAAAAACCAATTACTCATTCCGGAAGTTATATAAAAATTGAGTTTTTCCTGTGCATTAAAAAAATATTTACTTCCAATGTCCCATTGCAAATAGCCCGTTTTTTCCCTGCATTTCAAATGCCAGTAAGTGTTTTGTATTTCCCTGTTATAATTTACATTAAAGTAACCTATTTCCATAAATTGCGCCCATTTTACCATTAACCTGTAATCTACCGTTAAATTGGTATTTACAGATTTAGACACATTGTATTTACCAGCCACGGCATCTGGCATTACATTATAGGTTTTATAAGCAAAAATGTTCATAATACAATAATGTGGTCTTATACCAATCGTCCATTTAGGATAAATGTAATAATTGCCGTAGTTATTCTTAAAATCATCAATTCCATCATAATCCTTTATTTTAAATGCAGGGTTGTTCAACAATAAGAGTCTGAAATATTTATCTACCGCCTGTATACTATCCTTTTCAATGTTTGAGTTAATAAGCAAAATATATGCGCTTTCTTTTTTATTTTTTGACAAATAGCATTTTTTAAAACCATTTTCAAGTAGTTGAATGCACTCTTCATAACGCCCTGAATGATATAAATCTGTAGCATTTTCTATAATATTGTTACAGTCAGATTGTGAAAACAACCTTAGTCCGTATAAAAACAAAACAATTATACAAATACCGTTTTTTATCATCTGTTTTTACAGGTTTTTTCGTAGGGAATAATTTCACTGACATTTTGTTCCCATTCAGCCTGAGTAAAATTTCTTTTAAGAAGCTCACAAAAAGAAGCTGCTATTTTTTCAGTTGATGGCTCTGTTTTTCTGATTACATGGTCAGAACCAAAGGTGTATAAAACATTCTCTTTATCAAATAGCAAATAACGTGTTTTTGATTTTATATCTTTTATTTCTAAAGGTTTTTGGGCTTTTTGGGCTAAATTAAAAATTTTTATTGATTTGTCGGCACTGGCAACAGCTAGCAGGTCAGCTTTTTTATTAAATGCCATTTTTTCTATTGATGTATTATTTTCTGAAAATGTAAAAATTAAATTTTCAGCTGTAAGTATTTTTAAAGCATTGAAAAGCCGGATTTTACCATCATAATAACCAACAGCGATTATCTTTTTGTCATCGGTTAGCTCTATACTCCAGGGCTTAGACTTTCTATCCCTGAACACAACAGCTGTTTTTTCCGAAGTTATATCTATGGTTGCCAAATCGCCATTTTCAAGAGCTGCTAAAAGAGTATTTCCTTCAGGTAAAATAACAAGAGTATGGACTGAAGCATTAACTTTCAGTTGTTTCAGCAGCTCGATTCCTGATGACATATACTTCCAGATGAATATACTGCTATCTTTGCCTGCTGTTGCAAAAATATCAATTGCTTTATTAAAAGCAATTGTTCGCAAAGCCGATTTATGACCAGACAATTCTTTTATAAGAAGAGGGTTTGAAAAATTATTTATATCCCAAATACATACAGTGCCACTTTTGTGTCCGCTCATAATAATATTTGGCCAATCTGTGAAGGAAATTATTTCAAACGGATCAGAATAAATTAATCTGCTGCTTTCAAGTTGTTTTTCAGCTTTTATATCCCATTTATAAATATTGCCTCCTTTATCTGCAGTTAGTAATGTATTATTATCAGCAAGCAGTTGAGCGGTGCGTTGCTCAACTAACGCGATCATGTGAGAATTAGCTGCTTCTTTATTTAGATTAAAAAATGAATTTCTGATAGCAGCAAAAATTATGGGGTCTTGTGTATTTCCACCATTGTCTATGGTAAATTTGTATGCCTGATACGCTAATAAACCCTGTAATTGAGGATCTGCCCTAAATAATTCAGATTTTAATGCCAGACTTTGTGCCAATGACAGGTTGCTTATTCTTGACGCTTCTTTTTCGGCTTTTTCTGCACTAATTTTTGACTGTATCGCATCCTGTTTTGCTTTTTCAGATTCAGCAAGTGCCTGTGTTGCACGTTCTGTTTCACTTTTGGCAAGCTCCGCATTTTGTTTTGCCTGAATAAAGTTTTGTTTAGCCTCAGAGGAAGCCTGTTCTGCCTTGTTTTTAGCTATTAATGCTTCCTTTTGAGCTATTACGGCAGTTCTTTCACTCATCTGTGCTTTTTCCTTGGATAATAAAGCCATATTTTTAGCTTGTATTGCATTGTCTTCGGATTCATGCGCCAGCATTTCAGCATTTTTTGCTTCTTCCGTTTTTTCCAGTGCATTATTTCTTTCTACAAATGCCCAGGAGGTAAATCCAATCAGTATCACAGCAATGGTAGCTGCAATTATCACAACAGCTCTTCTGTTGCGCTTGATATTAACTTCGCTTATACGAAGAAAATCCTTTGCCGGTTGAATAAACCGTGTAGCGTCTTCTATTTTTTGTTTGGGGGAAAGATTGCTTGAATCATATTTTGCTAACAAATAAGGATTCGGGTTAATAGAATTGTACCAGGTTTTAAAATAACTCAAAGAGCCAATTGTGAGTAAATAATCTTTGGACCTGTTTTCTTTCTCCCATCGTTCTACCTGTTTCTTTAAATCTTCTATTATAGAAACATTTTCATGATCTTTTTTAGTCCATTCAGTAAGGTCTGTCCAATTCCTGATGAGTGATTCATGTGTAATATCAAGGATATCATTATCAGAAAGTGACGGTGTGTAAGAATATTGATGCGTGGGGTGTTCTGCTGATGGTTTTAAAATAAATGGTTTTAGTAATGTATTTTCAGGCTCTCTGAACAAATTCACTAATCCTTCAATAAGTTTATTATCAACGTTCTGTCCAAGTATTTGTTTTATTTCCAATACTGTTGCCCTGTTTCTGACAGCCCTGCTGTCGTTTATTTTGGTTAGGCATGTGAAAATTTCTTTTAATGTTTTGTGAGCACTTTCTCTGGAAATATTGCCTTCGATGTGTTTACAACAATAATCAACAGATGCTTCGTAAAGCTCACGGGCATGAGCATTCAACACATTGCTTAAAGATGCCCCTTCTTCTAAAAATTTTTGTTTAAATGAAGATTGATTTCTATACCAGTTAAAATACTCTGTTTTTTGATCTTCAGGTAGCAATTTTGGGTCAATTCCACCAACTTTTGCATAATGAATAATATCCATCTCTACAGCACCATCTTCTGCATGGGCTCTCCATATTCTGTTTAGCGCGTGTTGTAAGATGGGAAGCTGGTCTTGTCCGTCACACTCATTTATTAATGTTTCTATAAGCCGGTTGGAGATTTTGTTTCCACTGAGTACTGCCGGTTCTTCAATTACCTGGTGAACCTCCTTTCTTTTTAAACGGGGAACAAAAAACTGGCTGAATCCAATGTATTCAGGCAGCCCGCGAAACGAAGCACATTGTCCGACATAATCGGAACGCATGGTACAAACAATATAAATTGGTAAATCTTCAGCCAGCGCTATTTTCGCTGTTTCCAACAATAAGTTTACCACAACTTGTGCATTTACCGATGCTTTTCCATTATTATAGTTTTCTGAATTTGTAAAAAATTCTTCAAACTGGTCTACTAAAATAAAAAGGTTAGCCGCTTTTTTCTTCAGTTTTTTTTGCTCTGTTTCAGTTATATTTTTATATCCATCATTTGAAGTATCAAGATAAAAAGAAGATTTTTTATATAAATTTACAAGTGAAGAAAAACCATATCCTAACTCTTTTTCGACATAGGCAGTATCCACATAGTTTAACTTTTCAGCTATTGCTGCTGCCATATTCTGTAAAGGGGAACGTTCTGGCCGAAAATCAGCAATTAACCAGTTATTAAACTTTGCTTTGAAAAAGCCAGCTCTTGCATTGGGTATTATTCCTGCATATACAATAGAAGATTTACCATCACCGGATGCTCCGGTAAGCATTAAAAATTTTTTTTCCTGCAGCTGAAGAATAATTTTTTCGATGTGTTCTTCCCTGCCACGAAAAAAGATGGACTCATCTTCATTAAACGGCCTTAAACCAGGATAGGGGCAAATTTTATCTTGATACATTTGTTAAGACCGATCAGGCAAATTTTGATGTAACTCTGTCATACTGAACCTTTATTTCGAGTGGTATCAACGTTCCTTCGATTATGAGTGATATTACTTTGGGAGCCATAAATTTTTTACCCATATTTCTCTGTGGGTCAGTATCCCCGATTAAAAGAATAGGAGTATGAGTAGTTGCTCCTCCAATTTTTTTCCATACCTGCTGGGCAAATGGAAGCGCCCATTCACCTGATTCCTTAAAATAAATAACAGCCAGTTTGCTTTTCGATATTTGTTGTTTACAAAACTCAGAGTAATCTGTGTCACTGTCCTGCACAACATTCAGCTTTTCAACAGGAACAATATCACTTAACATATCTATAATTTCATTTGCTTCATTTTCATCTAACTGGTTCGACATTAAAAAAATATCTGTTGAGTTAAGCTCAAATGAAACTACTTCTTTTGTTTCCATCAGTGAACGAATGTCGTCTACCAACTGAATTGCAGAAACAGCGTTACTAAAAACCATATTTTTTGAGATATTATTTTTTACCTCATTAATAAAATTTAGTTGAGCAGCCTCGATATTAAGAATATCTGTTGATGGTGGCAGCCAGACAAAAATTTTAAAATCAGGATTTGCGGCAAGGTGTGCTTTTGCTGCCTGAAACTGCATCTTAGCTATTGATGCGCCCGTGCTGGTTAAAGGTGAATATTGAGGGAAAATAATATGTACAGAGCAGTCGGAATCAGTAAGTTGTGATGTTGCTGATAGCAGATTGCCCTCCTCCTTAAAATATTCATCTGCCAGCGTAACCTGCATTCCTGCCCTTTGTAAAACAGAGGAAAGCTCATTTCTCAATACAAACTGCTCCGAAGAGCATAGAGAAAGAAAAACTTTTACATTAGAATCGGACATACTATCATTACAGGTTAGATCAACAAAAATAGTGAAATAGGGCTAAATATTCAAATAGACATTGACCTGAGGATTGCCGGAGATTGAGAATTTATAATAGTATAGAAAATCACGATAACCTCAGCAAGACACCACACGTACTAATATACAATTACTTTTTTAATTGTTTCCATATTTGGGCTCTCAATGCTTAACATATAAATGCCTTTACTATAATCGGTGAGATTTAGTGGTTTTGAATAAATGCCATTAAAATCCGTCAGGATTTCTTTATAAACTACTGCTCCAAGTGCATTTTTTAATTCCAGCTTATAAATTGATTTTATCCGGGTATTAAATGAAACGGTAAAATTACCATCATTAGGGTTAGGATATACTAAAAATAAAAAATCACTGTTTGTTTGTTCTATTCCTGCAGTATAATTAACTAAAGTATTTGATGGACATGGATTGCCATCAATAATAACGCTATAGCTTCCGGGTTGTATTGGTGTATACGTTTGATCCGTTGCTCCTGATATTGGTTGATTATTTATGAACCACTGGTAAGAGGAGGCTAAGTTATAGGTAATTAATTCATTTCCATTTTGCAAAACAGTTGGAGTAGGGTTTACTGTAATAGTATATACGGAGGCCAAACCCTGACATCCATTGTTAAGAGACGGAGTTACTGTTATTGTAGCAATTATAGGAGAATTTGTTCCGTTAGAAGCTGTAAATGCCGGTACACTTCCTGTTCCGCTTCCGCCAAGGCCAATTGACGGGATAGAGTTGGTCCAGGTAAAGTTAGCTCCTGCCGGGGTACTTGAGAAACTTGTTGCCCCTATACTGCCCCCACATATATTTTGATTGCTTACATAATTTATTGTTGGGCCGGGTGCTACATTTATTGTTATTCCGGTACTTGTGATCATTGGGGGGGTGGCACAAGCCTGATTAGATGTTAACTTGCATGTGACAACACAGGTACCCAGAGGCAACAATGAAGAATATATTGAAGAGTCTGCTCCTACTGTAGTTCCATTTAGCAGCCATTGATAAACAGGGTCGGTTCCACTATTATTTGCTGTTGCTGTAAAAATGAGCATATCTCCTGTACAGGCAGATGTTGATCCGGATGTAAGAGCAATGGATATTACAGGTGTTACAGTAGGGTTTGATGAAATAATAATAGCATTAGAAGTTACTGTGTCGGTGCCAGCGCTTGTAATCATTACACAGGTGACGGCTCCACTATCTAATGTAGACGAGGCGTATGTTACCCCTGTTTCACCAGGAATTGCAATGCTGTCCAAATACCATTGATAAGTAGGGCTTGTACCAGCATTGGAAGGAGTTGCTGTAAAAGCAATAGTTTGTCCTGAACAGAATGGGTTTGTGCCTGTAGTTTGAGCTATTGAAACATCTGCTGCTGCACATCCACAGGCTGCAAGGTTGGAGGGGGTTGCTAAGGAGCTTCTAAGCGATGTTAAAGTGGCTGTCAGGCGTACTGATTGTCCGGCAGTAAACATGTTTTGGCAAACATCGGAGGAATAATCCATATAGTTATGCTGATAGTCAGCAGCCGTAGAGCCGGGAGAGCAGCTGTTGGTAGTAGTATCTGGCAAACAATTGCTTGCAGAGCGTATATGCGGGGGAATATCACATACCAAATCGCCTTCTGCAGAACATTGGCCGGGAGTATTGGGGGGGCATATTAAACCGGTGCTATCTCCTTCAAATGTATGATAAAGGTCAAGACCATGACCCAGTTCATGAATAAGCGTAATGTTCAGATTAGTATATGATTTTAAGTTGTAGCCAAATGATCCTGTTGGGTCGAATCCAAAGGCGTTATACATAACAACAGCTCCGTCTTCTGTGAAGGGCCCTCCTGTTGGATAATAAGCATATCCCTGGGTTCCGGAACCGCCATTGTTATCGTCAATTTCAGAAACAACCCAAATGTTATAATATTTCATATTGTCCCAAAAGCTTAATGCTTTTACCTGTACTTCATTAGAATCATAACTGATACCAATATTTTCATAATTGCCGGTACCTGTCCCGTTGATGCGGTTGATACCTGTTGTGGGATTTCCGCTTGGGTCTTTTTGTGCAAGGCAAAATTCTATATCGGTATCAACACCATTGCCATCATAAGGGGTTCCGGGAGTTTTTCTGTAGGCATCATTTAAAGCCTGGATGGCACTATATATCTGAGCGTCAGATATGTTAGTGCCTGTGCCAACAGCTTCCCCTAAGTGCATAACATGAACCACTACCGGAATTTTATAAGTGGCTGACTGTGTGTTGTTTATGGGGTTTTGCCCGGCAATGGCCTGTTGGAGTATTTGTTCATTTGTTTTTATTCTGTGTGCATATTCAGGGTTAGTAGCCATTAATTTATAATGTATGATGGCTGATGCACAGGGTTCTGCATTTTTTTGGGCGCTAATAAATAAAGCGGGAAACAAAAATGCACACAACAATATAAAGATACGTATGTTGTTTTTATAATATAGATGTTCCATAACAGTATATTGGGCATTTAAACTAATTGAAAACGCCTATTTATTTGAGCAAAGTAACAGTTCCCCGATATTCATGTACTTTCTTTTTCAAATCAGTAACTGTGATTGAATAAACGTATACGTCAGTTTGTGCTATTTCGTTACCATTTTTTATTTTTCCATCCCAGGGCTCATCAATATCATCGGTTCCGTATACCAGATTTCCCCAGCGGTCAAAAATCAACATTTTAAATTCTTTAATAAAAACTCCTTTGGGGGCAAAAGTGTCATTCTTGCCATTATTATCCGGAGTAAAGGCTGTTGGTATAAAAAAAATGAAATTGGGCTCAATGTCAACGTTTTGATAGCTGGTATCCAGGCAATTATTCAGAGTTGAGGTGATTAATGCAATGGTATATCTACCTGTATCTGCATAAGTGTGTGATGATGGATTTGGAGAAGTATCAGTTTGCTGGTCACCAAAATCCCAACTCCAGGAGTCGACACCTATTGATGAATCTATAATGGAAATAAGAGGATTAGCAATATCAGTAGTGGCCGGGTCAATTGTAAAATTTGCTTCAGGTTTAGGGTACACGGTAATGTAATTGCTTTTTGAGCCAGTTGCTATACAGCCACTATCAGAAGTAACAGTTAGTGCAACAGTAAAAAAATCAGATGCTGAAATTGAAGTGGTTGTGTAACAATGTCCTGGATTTTTTAAATTGCTTGTGTCCCCATCTCCAAAATCCCAGGACCAGGCGATGCTATTACCCCCTGTAACAACAGACAAATCATTAAAATTTACACAAAACGGTTCACAACCGCTGCTGTCGTTTGCATTAAAGGCTATTGCCGGATTAGGGTTAATGATGATTGTTTTAGAAATGGAGTCAGCACAGCCAAAACCTGAAATAGTTAATAATTCAACATTGAAAGAACCGGCTGTTAAATAAGTGTGGGATGTACTTTGGGTAGCATTAGTAATGTTTCCATCTCCAAAGTCCCATATCCAGGAAGTTACATTTGATACAGTTGGCTGGGCGTTAAAGTTTGCAGTTTGGTTTTGGCAAATATTGGAAAAGTCAAAATCGCTTGTTGGTAAAGGATAAACAGTAACCTGTACAGTGTCATTTACACTGCACCCAAACAAAGTGGTGGTAACGCTATAATCATATACCTGATTGATATTAGTAAAGTTGGATAAAGTGATTACAGGATTGGAACTGGTTGCGCTGCTCAAGCCTGTTGACGCGGGTGTCCATAGATAGGCATGAAAGGGTAATGGAGGAACACCAAGCACAGCAGAATCACCGGAACAAAAAGAAGTATTATTTCCGGCATCGGAAACCGG
>JAHEXZ010000050.1:18347-40684 GCA_023251835.1 Bacteroidota bacterium
CAACTGGTAAATGTTGTAGTAACAATATAGTTGATAGTAAAAGGACTTGTTGTAGTATTTGTAAGTGTTACAACCGGATTGGATATGTTTGGGTTATTTAAACCGGTTGTTGGCGACCAGGAATATGTGAAACCGGGAGTAGTATCTACTCCAAGTGTGTCCGACTCTCCTGAACAAAAGGTCACATCAGGGCCGGCATCTGCTGCTGGCGGGTTTACACTTACTGTTACCTGTGTTGGAGAAGAGGTGCATCCGTTTTCAATAACAGTAAGAGTAATGGCAGGTGTTCCTGCTTGTGACCAGGAAATCTGGTAAGGCCCTTGTCCGGAACCGGAAAGTACCGTACCCCCACTAAATCCCCATACATAAGTGGCGCCTGCAGATGCGTTGCCTGTATATGTTATTGATGAAGCTTCTGAAACACAAACGGAATTGGAGGCAGAGAATGTTGAAGTGGGTAGTGGGAATACAGTAACCTGTGCTGTGTCTTTTGATGAACATCCATTGCTTGTTGCAGTTACAATATAGTCGGCAACAATATTGGTGGAGCCGGTATTATTTAATAATACGGTTGGATCAGATACCGAAGAATTGCTAAGACCTGTTGCCGGAGACCACGAATAAGTATTGCCAGCGATAGCAGCAGAACCGATTGTTTCGCTGCTGCCGGAGCAATAACTTACATTCGGTCCGGCATCGGCTGTTACACCATATGACTCAGGCCCTACAGTAATACTTTCACAAGCAAACGTATTTACAGTGGAGGTTCCATCCTGTGCATCATTAGCACTGCATTGGCCACCACTTCCCGGAGCCCCTTTGTTTACATCTGTAGTTCCTGTAAATGTATTTATGTTACAGTAGAATCGCTTTATTCTGCCACCACCACCGCCACCACCACCTTCTTTAGCATCACTGTTTTGTCCGTAGCCTCCTCTTGCGCTTAATGTTCCGTTTCCGCTAATATCATTAGAATATATTAGTATTCCACCACCAGAACCTCCTCCCGCGGCTTCCTCACTGCAAGACCCTCCTACGTTATATCCATTAACCGTAATACTTCCTGTAATGTTTATTTGAGCCGATTCAAACGTAACAGCTCCGCCACCACCTCCGGGAGGACTACAATCCGAGCCCCCCCCACCAGAGCCCATATCAATATCCAAACCGTTTGCTGTTCCGTTTGCTGCTCCACTCCCACCTCCAGGACATTTGCCGGATCCCCCGGCACCACCATAACCACCGCCACCGCCACCGCTGCTACCTCCACCATTTCCTCCGGCACCAGGGCCTGAAGCCGGCCCGTAACCGGCATTATCACCGTTTATAGTCCCTGCCATAATAATTTTGCGGGCTTTAAAGGATAATATTTGCCCTGCTCCCACATTTACAGTACTGCCGGTCTGTATATCAATCCAATCATAGTTTTGGTTTCCTGTTAATGTTTGTGTTCCGGTTACAGTAAGTATATTTGGAAAAGTACAGCTAAAGCTGCTTAAAGCAGAGGCTCCGCTGTTTCCATAAAACATAAAAATTGTTTTGGTTGTGTTAGCCGCAAGAGACGGAATTTTTACCCATATTTGCGTAGTTGTAGTGTTGATACCACTTTCAATCCAGTAACAAAGTGATGTATTGCAATCACTATCCACAAAACGAATATCATCACCGGAGGCATTCATTTTTCCTTGTGAAATAGGTGTTTGGGTATCAATTGTAATAAGTTCCTGAATGTTAGTATAGGAGGTTGACCCTGCAGAATTATTTATTGTAACTTCTTTTACATACTGCCACCCCGGAAGCTGGCAGGACGAACATTGGGAGTACGTTTCAGTTGCACTGTTTAAGAAAGCAAATACAGTAAAAAGACCATTCCATAAATGTCTTTTGGAAATACAAAACAATAATTTAAGAAAATTTTGATAACAAGTAGCTTTGCTCATTATAAAAAAACAGTATTTGTATAATAACCCAAGGCAATTATTTCACTAAGATAATAATTCTTTACTGCCCCGTTGCAAATTTTTAAAAGCGCAATAAACTTGTTAATTTTGTAATATATATTTTTTTGCTGATTTTGATGTACTGTTTACTATTTCTTACATATTAACCATTTTTCAATGAATATCCATTTGTTTAAAAGTCTTCCTTTTTTCAAAAGAATAGTTTTATCATTATTTATGGTATTAACTATAAGCATAGGCTATTCCCAAAAAAAGACACCCAAAAATTTAATTCCCAATTCCAGTTTTGAAAGCAGCGTAAATAAAAGAGGCGATATTAATAATGCAGCCCCCTGGATTGGAATAGGAACTGTAGATTATTATGTGAAACCCGAAAAAAGAGATACTTCACGTTATAAAGGAGCCCGGACTGGAAACTGTTATGCCGGTTTAAGATTTCAGAAGGAATATAAAGAATATATGTATGTACCATTAACGGAGACTTTACAGGAGGGAAAAACCTATCATTTTGAGATGTATGCAAGGTTGTTAAACTTTGATAATGTTACAGTAACCTTAAAACAATTGGGAGGCTATTTCTCAGAAGAGCCATTTACTGAAGACATGCCATTTTATAAGGAAAACATGATAGATACAACCAATGAAAATGGTATTTCCGGAACACTCAACTGGATACCTATACGTGGTGATTATACCGCCAACGGTGGGGAAAAGTATGTTATTATTGGCAATTTCAGGCCTAAAATGAAAGATGATTTTGTAAAAAAAGGCAAAACAGGCATGTTCACCTTTGAAGAAGGGTATTATTATATAGATGACGTATCCTTATATCCCAAAAGTACAGCAGGGGATACATTGAAAAAAAAGGCAACAGCATCCTTTGTAATTCCCGATTCTTTTGCTTCCGGACAAGTAATTGAAATCAAAAATATACAATTTGAAGAAGGTGGAACCAGAATATTAAAAGGCTCAACCAAGGTTTTAAATGGGGTGGTTAGCATGTTAAATAATCATCCTTTTATGGAGATACAAATAAATGTAAAAATGGATAATCAACCTCTTGCAAAACAGAGGGCGAAAGCAATACAAGACTATTTAAAAGAACAAGGTGTTTTAAATCCTCTAAAACATAAGGGGTTGGCTCTATCTAATTCTTCTGAGAAGAATGGGTGCATAACAGAAATTGTTATTCTTAATCCATAGACTAACATAGAAAGATGTTTTATAATGTCGGTTAAATTTAGATTAAAACAGGCTTAAACAGGTTTTATTTTTCTGAGAATTATTTCTAATCCAAGTTAGTTTAGTATTTTTAGAGTCCCTTTCTTGTTCGGGAACGAAAATTAAGGAAGAAAGGGAAAAATAAAATATGCGTTTAGTATACCTGCTTCTACTATTAATCAGCTCCTATGCAACAGCACAGGTAGTAACAGATGGCTTCAGTGATGGCAATTTTACTGCTAATCCAACCTGGTTGGGTGACAATAACGAGTTTATAGTAAACCCATCTCTGCAATTGCAGCTAAATAATACAGTTTCCGGTACAAGTTACCTATCTACCCCAAGTCCAACGGCTTCATTGAATAATATTGAATGGGAGTTTTATATAAAAGAGTCGTTTTCGCCATCGTCAAGTAATTATGGACGGGTGTACCTTGCGTCTGACCAGGCAAACTTAGAAGGGTCGTTAAATGGATATTATCTTCAGTTTGGCGAATCAGGAAGTTCGGATGCCGTGGAATTATTCAGGCAATCGGGTTCAACCAGCACTTCGGTTGCACGTGGCACAGATAGTCTGATAGCATCATCGTTTGCCATTGGTGTGAAAGTTACCCGTAATGCAAGCGGAACCTGGAATTTGTATGTTGATCCTGCAGGTGGTACTGCTTATACATTACAGGCATCAGGCACAGATAATATATATACAACAACAAATTATTTTGGTGTTGCAGCAGTATACACATCGAGCAACGCAACTAAATTTTATTTTGACGATTTTTACAATGGTCCGGTGGTTGTAGATGCAACTCCTCCGTCTATAGCATCAGCAACGGCACTTACCAGTACGACTTTAGATGTGTTGTTTAGTGAAAATGTTGATCTTATCACCAGCCAAACAGCCACAAATTACAGTGTCAATAACGGGATAGGTATTTCTGTTTCAGCAATACGGGATGCAACTAATTTAAGTCTTGTTCACCTGACATTTACTAACGCTTTTACTAATGGAATTTTCAATACACTCACTGTAACCAATGTGCAGGATTTAAATACAAATGCTTTAACAAGTGCAACTACTACTTTTACCTATTACCAGGTACAGCCGTATGATATTGTTATTAATGAGATTATGGCTGACCCGGATCCTGTGGTAGCATTGCCAAACTTCGAGTATCTTGAGTTATATAACAGAACAGCATTTGCTGTTAATCTAACCAACTGGAAACTTGTAATAGGAACAACTACTAAAGTATTGCCTGATATAACCATTGCTGCCGACAGCTTTTTAGTAATAACATCGTCAGCCGCTTTGCCTGAATTTGGAAGTTCTATTGCTATTGTTGGGCTTTCGAGTTTGTCGCTAACCAATTCCGGCCAAACAGTAACATTAAAAACGGCTAATGATGGCATTGTATCTACAGTTTCATATACTGATGGCTGGTATCAAAATTCAAGCAAAGCATCGGGAGGCTGGAGTATAGAGCAGGTGGATCCTGATAATCCGTGTGCCGGGATGAGCAATTGGCGAGCATCGGTTGAAGTAAATGGAGGAACACCGGGAAAACAAAATTCTGTTAATGCCTCGAATCCGGATAATACTCTTCCACAGTTATTGCGTGTAAGTATCATTGCCAATGATACCATTCAATTGTATTTTGATGAACCCTTGGACAGCACCACCATGCTGAGCGCTTCCATATATACCATTGATAATGGTATTGGAAATCCGGTTCTGATACAACCCATAGCGCCCGATTTTAAAAGTATACGCCTTGCGTTGGCTACAGCGCTTCAGGTTGGTATTATCTATCATATTACGATTAATAATTCCATTACTGACTGTGTTGGAAATACTATTGGTGCTGATAATACATCCCGTTTTGCAATACCGGAAACAGCTGTTCCGAATGATGTTGTAGTTAACGAGATTTTATCAGACCCTAAAACCGGAGGAGTTGATTTTGTAGAGATATATAATCGTTCTAATAAAGTGATAGATTTGAAAACAATGACCGTGTCACAATATGACACGGTAAACAATGTGTTGATAAGCATTGAGAATATCTCTACCGAAGGATATTTGTTATTTCCTCAGGATTATTTGGTATTGAGTGAGGATGGTGCTGTTGTAAGGAGTCAGTATGCTACCATTAATCCTAAAAGTTTTTTAGATATGGATAATCTGCCATCGATGAATATTTCAGATGGAACAGTTTGTCTTGCAACAGCCGCTGACATTATTGATTTGTTCAAATACGATGAAAATATGCAGTATGCGCTACTGAACAGTTCTAAGGGGGTTTCGCTTGAGCGCATTGATTTTAACCGGCCGACACAGGACAGAACTAACTGGCATTCTGCGGCAGCATCGATTGGGTATGCAACACCAGCATATAAAAATTCACAATACAATAATGCCGGAGAAACGGGTAATTCAGTAGAGGTGATCCCGGAAGTATTTTCACCTGATGAAGATGGAGTAAACGATGTTGTAAATATTAATTATAATTTCAATACACCCGGTTTTGTTGCAAATGTAACAGTCTATGATGGCAAAGGTCGTATAGTAAAACATCTTGTACGCAGTGAACTATTGGGTGCAAAAGGAACATTTAGCTGGGATGGCGTTAGTGATGACAAGGAGAAGGCTCGCATGGGTATTTATATACTTTTTGTTGAAGCATTTGATTTATCAGGAACCGTAAAGCAGTATAAAAAAACCTGTGTTTTAGGTGGTAAGTTATAAAGAATAAATATATAATACTTATTTTTAATATTATCTTAATGCGAGAGGGTGCATATTTTATTTAATTTTATGCCCCGAATCCCTGTTTCATCCCTTATATAGTTTGGCAGAAACTGCGAAGTGGAGACAGTTAATTAATAAACAGTATTTAATACAGAACGAATGAAAAAAATCGGTTACACATTATTTTTTGTCGCATTTACAAATCTTTCCATTTTTGCTCAGGCAGTATTGCCGACATCATGGAGCTTTACAACTACATCATTGCCTACAGGATGGTCTGCTGTTGATCCTTTGCCAGCATATTATACAGCATCTGGCAACACTCCCCCTGCATATAAGTTTGATGCAACAGGAGATAAAATAATTATCTATTTTTCAGGCAACCCAGGTAATGTGACTTATTACCTTGCCGGAAATTCATTTACCGGAGGAACATTTCTTGTAGAAGAATCTGCGGATGGAAATACCTGGACAACATTACATACGCATACTTCGCCACCTGCAGGAACGTATACTTTATTTACAGATACACCTAACAGTGCAAGCCGTTATATACGGTTTAACTATTCTAACAAATCAAGTGGTAATATTGGTTTGGATGATGTAACTATTGCAGCTGGTGCTGCTGGTCCGCAACAGGAAATAAATGTAAAACAAGGCTCCGGCACCATTCTTTCAGGTAACACTTATTCACTTAGTTCCAGCGTTGGTGTTAATACTCCAACAACGTTTACTATAGAAAATATGGGAACTACCAATACATTGAATATCAGCTCTGCAACAATTTCCGGTCCTGATGCTGCGGATTTTAATGTTTCTTCTTTCCCTTCAACTGTTGCTGCCACAAGTACAGGTAACCTTGTACTCGATTTTACTCCATCTGCTGCCGGCACCCGTACAGCAACACTAACTATTGTGAGTGACGATGCAGATGAAAATCCCTACACAATACTATTGTATGGAGTTGGTGGCAGTTATGCTTCAGAGCCAACTACACAGGCCGGTAGTCTTACTTTTACCAATGTCAAATCCTATACGCTCAATGTATCATATACAGCAGCATCGCCTGCACCGGAAGGTTATCTGGTATTACGTAAGGTGGGCTCGGCAGTTATTGAAATTCCGGTTGATGGAACAATTTATCAGCGTGGCGATGTGATTGGAGGAGCAAAAGTGGTTTACTGTGATTCAGGAACATCTTTTACTCCAAACAATATTATTGCGAATACTGATTATTATTTTGCAGTATTTTCCTATAACGGGCCTGGCAGCTACCGCAATTATTTAACAACAAGTCCTTTAACATCCAGTAATACCAGCTCCGGCTCTATGCAGGCAACTAATTATTATAATGGAATATCTACTTCCGGTTCAACATTTATTGCGGACTTGCATAACAAAATAAATCCACACACACAGTTGTATTACAGTAATTACGGTCCTGCTATAGTAAACCCATTTGCTTCACGTGACACAACCGGAAATCAGCGGGTTATAACGTGTGTTTACAGTGGTGAGAATAAAGTATATGCCGAGCCTTTTGATTGGACAGCGAATGGATTCAGCAGAGAACATACCTATTGTCACAACTGGATGCCAACCAACCCGGCAGAAGCTTTGCCTGAGTATGAAGATTATCATCACCTGTTCCCAACAAACCAAAATAATGCAAATGCTTTACGCAGTAATTATCCTTTGGGTGAAGTAGTAACTGTTACTTCCACGTATTTAGGTTGCAAATATGGGCAAGACATTCATGGAAATACCGTATTTGAGCCACGCGATGCTCACAAAGGAGATGCTGCACGTGCAATGATGTATGTGGCTACTTGTTATACAACAGTGAGTGGCAACAGTTGGGCATTTCCTAATCCAATAAGCCAATCCATACCTTATGGACAAGATCAAAACATACTGAAAAAATGGAACTACCAGGATCCACCAGACAACTGGGAGATTGCACGTAACGATTTTGTTGAATCGATACAGGGTAACCGCAATCCATTTGTAGACAGCATTCATTATGCTTGTTTTATTGATTTTACTACAATGACAAAGCTTAATGGCCCTAACGTGCCGTGCGATTCAGAAACACTTGGTATTACTGACAATAAGAAAAATAATACTCTTTTTATTCTTGCACCGAATCCCAATAACGGCAACTTTTCAGTGAATTATATCACTACAAAAAATCAAACAATACATTTAAAGTTAACGGATGTGCTTGGTCGTGTTGTTTACAGTAATGAGTCAAAAGTAAGCACCGGATTTAATTCTATAGATATAACTACAGTTCATTTGAATAAAGGAATATATATGTTTGAGCTGTTGGCTGAAACAGGTCGTCAGGTTGAAAGAATTATAATCGAATAGTACAAGTTCTTTTTTTAATCCAAAGGAGAGGAACATATCTATAAGCATTTCCCCTCTCCTTTGGAGATATGTTAGGGGTGGGGTTTTAAACAAAATGGAATTTTGCCATATACACCCTGTTATAGCTGTAAAATCTTTTCAATAATTAAATTTATTACCTCCACCAATATCAATAAAATAACAACCGTTTCTAACATGCTGCTTTTTCGATGGTGCATAATATCTACGAATAAACCAAGATTCTCTTTTATTATTTGCAGCTCTTCATGAATATTTCTGTAACGGCTTTGAATATCAAACGTTTTTTTTAATTCACTATCTATTTTATATAAATATTCATTATCCCAGGCTTCAGGTGGAGAATCGAATATATATAGGTTTTCAGTAATCCTGTTTTTTAAATTTATTGTTTTGCCAATAAATTTTTTAAGATTTCTGCCGGAGATGTGTAACATTCCTTTTTGTTCGAGAAATAAGGTTTGTTCATTAGTAGCAGCTAATAAAAGAGTTGATTGCTCCGTATAATAATCCAAGGCAACGGATTCAGACACATTTAGCATAATAATCCTGAGTGCGTCTGTACCTGGATTCATTATTTCTATTTTGTTATATCCGAATTTATTTTCTTTGGTATTAGTTTCCACCTCAAACTCTTCACGCAATGTGGGATCAAAAAAGTTTTTACAGTAAGGCGACAGTTGTTTGATAAAAGAAGTTATCTCTTCTTCGTTATGATTTAGAAAACAAACTACTCCATATCTGAATACATAGACGTATTTCTCAGGGCTAATCTTATAAAATAGTTCATCTGCGTCCGAAAAAGCAAGCTCAAAAACACAAACACTTTTAAATGGCTTTATATATATGTTATCTGAAATTTGTATGGATAAAACTTTATACATTTTGATGGGTGCTATCTGATAATTTGGCTAATTTATTTGTAAAATTTCATACCAAATTTAAGCGATTTTTTTTCATTCGATTAGGTGTAAGTTTATATATATAAAAGAGTGCGCTTCTGTACATATATTATTTTAATCGGTATAAAACTCTAAAGAATACATCTTTTGCTCCCTTATTTCAAATAAACTCATTACGCAAATTGGGTAATGTTCGGTTTTTCATAACGCCAATCTTTATTTTGTATGATTTCGGCTATAAAAGAACTTTTCTTGGCGAATATTTGAAGGGCGATAAGCGGGTAAAACTTATTTTCGAAGAAGAAGGTAAAAACAATCAACAGACATAATTTACCTGAGTTGTGAGCTTTTTGTGTAAGCTATATTGAAAATATGCACGCAATAAATTATATAGGTATGAAAAGAATACGCTTGCTGATACTATTTCACTTGCTATTTATTCGTCTTGAGGCTCAGAATTTTGAATGGGCAAAAAGAGAAGGACGATCCGCCTATGATTATGGATATGGTATTGCCACAGATAACTCCGGGAATGTTTATGTAGCAGGGAAATATGAAATGAATGCAAATTTTAGCGGAACAGTATTGCCTTTACAGGGAAACCATGATATTTATGTTGCAAAATATAGTTCAGCGGGAGCTCTAATATGGGTTCGAACAGCCGGAGGAGCAGATGGGGATTATGCTCATGCATTAGCATGTGATGGTTCAAATTATGTATATGTTGCCGGTGAAATTGAAGGCTATGGAACAACTATTAACTTTATAGGTTCTGCCATAACCCTGACCTCAAAAGGGATTAATGATGTTTTTCTTGCCAAATATAATCTCAATGGAAATTTATTATGGGCTAAGCAGGCGGGAGGATTTAAAAATGACGAAGCCTTAGGAGTTACTTATGACGGAGCAGGCAACGTTTATGTCTGTGGATTTTTCAATAATAACGCAACTTTTGGAACCACTACCATAAATGGATATGGTGAAAATGACATATTTGTTGCCAGGTACGATAAGGATGGTGTATTTCAATGGGTACAAAAAGCAGGAGGCACAGGCAGGGATGAAGCTAAATCAATTAAATGCGATGCGGCAGGTAATATATATGTCTGTGGAATGTATGAAGACAGCGCATTTTTTGGCTCTCAATTGTTGACAGATCCCAATGGATATGTTAATTCTTTTATAGCGAAATATAAACCCGATGGAACGTTAGCATGGGTTAAAGCCGGAGGAGGCGACTATGATGATGTAGGCTGGGCATTAACCATAGATAATAATAATAAAATTTATGTTACAGGCGAATTTAATGCATATGCTCATTTTGGTAACACTGCATTAACTACTTCAGGCAATGCTGATATTTTTGTTGCCTGTTATGACACTTTAGGAAACTGTTTGTGGGCAAAAAAAGCAGGAGGGCCATTGATTGACAGAGGTAGGGGCATTGGTTGTGATGGAAATAATCTGTATATCACCGGACAGTTCGGATTGTCGGCAGATTTTGGGACCAATGCGGTTACAGGAGTTGATAGTTCTGAAATAGTTATCGCCAAAATAAATAACATTGGTGATTTTCAATGGGCAATGGCTGTTGGTGGCCCTATTGATTCTGTTGAAACGCTTGGTTATGAATCCGGAGATGCTGTTTGTGCAGAAGCATCCGGTAATGTTTATGTTACCGGTGCGTTGTTAAATGGCGGAAAATTCGGAAATTATTCTTTTCTTCCCTATAGCAGAACGGATGTTTTTATCTGTAAGATTTCGCAGGGTAATACCACTATTCCCAACTGTAACGCTTCCGGTACAATTACCAGGGAATTTTGGAATAATGTCAATGGCACCTCCGTTAATAAGGTTCCTGTAAATACAATTCCTGCCAGTATTAGCCAGCTTACTATTTTTGAAGGTCCTTCTCAGGCAGGTAATAATTATGCAAGCCGCATAAGAGGCTACATCTGCCCGCCTTTAACAGGTAATTATATTTTCTGGATAGCGAGTGATGATAACAGCGAATTATGGCTAAGTACTGATGATAAAGCTGCCAACAAAGTAAAAATAGCTCAAGTAACAGGGTACACTCCATCGAGGGAATGGACAAAATACCCAAGTCAGCAATCAGCACCCATAAGCCTTTTAGCAGGGGTAAGCTATTATATTGAAGCAATACATAAAGAAGGAACGCAAGGAGATAATTTGGCAGTTGGGTGGCAATTACCAAATGGGGTGCTGGAAAGACCAATTCCTGGCACCAGGCTATCTCCATTTACAAATTCTGGCAATAATCTACCGGTTGTTAACATCGCTTCTCCTGCTGACAATACAGGCTATCCTAACCCTGCAAATATTACAATTACTGTTGATGCAACATCAAATGGCGGAAGTATAACCAAAGTAGAATTTTATCAGGGCAATGTGAAAATTGGGGAAGATCTCACAACTCCTTATAGCTATACATGGATGAATGTAACCTCAGGAAATTATGCATTAAAAGCAGTAGCGACTGATAATACAGGGCAAGCAGGAACTTCAGGGATAGTAAACGTTGCAGTAACAACTTGTTCAACGCCTGTTATTAGTCCATTGAGCAGTACAACCATGTGTTCGGGTTCTGTTGTTTTACAGTCAAATGCCGGTCCGGGATCTATTTGCCAATGGAAGAAAGACGGTGTTAATATAAGTGGTGCAACGGGCACCTCTTATACTGCAACTGCTTCGGGCGGTTATCAGATAAAAGTTATTCAAGGCTCCTGTATATCATGGTCAGCACCTATAACAGTTACAATACAAGGGGGATTACGAGCTGCTATCACTCCGGGTGGGCCTACATCATTTTGTCAGGGTGGAAACGTTAAGTTTTTTGCTAATACATGTTCCGGATATACCTATCAATGGAAAAAAGATGGTACATACATCCCTGGCATAACAAGTTCTACTTATACTGCAACAATAGCCGGAAATTACCAGGTACAAGTTACTCAGGCTGGTATTAGTGTCTGGTCAGCATTAGTAACAGTTACAATAAATGTATGTAAAGAATTGGATGTGAGCCAAACCGAAGAAACAAATAATCAAACGGTTTCATCTTTATCAGATTCAACAAATACATTTCAGATGAGTGTGTATCCAAACCCAAATACCGGGCTTTTTACAATACAGCTTAATATGGTAATAAATCAGGAAGAACGTGTTAACATGAGAATAGTGAATTTATTGGGCCAGGAAATTTATAATAAAGAATATGTCATTAGAGATAAGTATATCAAAGAAACAGTAGAATTAGATAAATCGCTTCCAACAGGAATTTATACGCTTCAAATGATTGTTGGAAATAAAATGGAGAATACCAATATAATATTGTCAAGATGATGAGAGGTTGTCTTAAAAGTATTTTTAAACAACCTCTCAGTCGTTTTTATTTAGGAATTACAAAATTAAATCATTATGAGTACGCAAAACATAAAAATATATTTACTGCTATCCGCAGGTTTATTATTTATGAATATACATGCTCAGGGCACTTGGACAAGGTTAAATGATTTTAGTGGCTCTAAGAAAAAACTTGCAGTAGCATTTTCTATAGGAAACAAATTATATGTGGGTACCGGAATTGATAGTGCTTCGGGGGCAACAAAAGATTTTTGGGAATACGATCCTGTTTTGGATACATGGACAAGAAAGGCTGATTTTGCAGGCTCCCCCAGATTTGGGGCAATAGGCTTTTCAATAGGAAACAAAGGATATATTGGTACAGGATCAAATGGCACAAGAGAGCTGCTTACTGATTTTTGGGAGTATGACCCCGCTACAAACGTGTGGACACAAAAATCAAATCTTGGAACACTCGGAAGGGTTTATGCTACAGGCTTTTCGATAGGCAATAAAGCGTACGCAGGAACCGGTGAAACGGGACAGGGAAATCTTGTTAAGGATTTCTGGGAATATGATCCTGTATTGAATCTATGGATACAAAAAGTAGATTTTCCTGGTCAGGAAAGACAGATGGCAACAGGTTTCACTATCGGTAATAAAGGATATGTTGGAACAGGTTTATCAAAAACCGGAAATCAAAATGATTTTTGGGAATTCAGCCCCGCAACAAATACCTGGTCTGAAAAACAAAATTTTGCTGGAACACCGAGGTATGGAGCAGCTTCATTTTCTATCGGTACAAATGGATATATTGTATCAGGATGGAACGAAGCTCCTCTATATGATTTATGGGAATACAACAGTATTGCTGATATATGGACTCAGAAAACAGATTTTGCCGGAACTCCAAGATTTAATTCTATCAGTATTTCCACATCAGATAAGTGTTATTTCGGCTTGGGCTGTTATAAGTCAGAAATAAATGATTTTTGGGAGTTTGAGTAAAAAAGGAGGGGTGGCTTGCCTGCATCCTCTGCCAATACCTCTTGCATAATCTGCGGTAAAAAATGATTAACCACAGAGAGCGCGGAGAAAATACGCGGAGAGCTACAGAGCGAATACAATTATTTAAATTGGATCCAACATGAAAAATTTTTATTTTAAAATAAAAAACTTTTCCCCAGTTCTGGCACCACTGATCATTCTTTTATTCCTTTTATTTCAAAAAGCAAAATCACAAAACATATCAGAAGAAATTGTTGGACAAAATGCCTGGATGCCTTATGCAATAGGTTCTTCAATATACAATGGAAAGTTAGATTCTCAATGGAACAAAATGGAACAAAGTGGTGCAAAAATAATCAGGTATGGTGGTGTTATTGTGGATAGAGATAAGCCAACCAACGCACAATACTTAAATATTATAGATTCAATCAGGAGCAATGGAATGGAACCTGTGATTGAAATTCCTTTTTATAATAATAAATATACTGCGTTACAGGCTGCGGAAATAGTTGAATTTGTTAATGTTACCATGGCAAGAAATGTAAAATACTGGGTGATTGGAAATGAGCCTGATATCGCGTACGGGTTGGTTAATTCAGCACAAGTAGCGGATTACATCAAATCTTTCTCGTTAGCAATGAAAACAGCAGACCCCTCCATAAAAATAATTGCCCCCGAAACAGCATGGTACAATCAAAATATTATTGATGGATTGACAGCTCCAGGAGGAGAAAGTGATATTACCGGACAGGATAGCCTGGGAAATTTTATTGTAGATATTATTTCATTTCATATATACCCATTCAGCGGACAACAGACCAGAAGTGGTGTTGTAAATTATCTTTCACAACCTGGGCGTCTTGAAGATAATCTTAATCAACTGACTCAAAGAATAAATGCTTGTAATGCTTACCATCAGCGAAATTTAAATTCACCTTTACGTATTGCAATTACCGAGGCCAATATTAATTGGAAAAATCCTTTGTATGATGACATTTTTGGATTGGGAGCAAATAGCTTTCTGGGTGGTCAGTTCTGGGCAGAAATGACAGGAATTTGTATGAAAAAAAATGTAGACTTTATATGTTTCTGGAGTGTGATTGAAGGGGCTGAATTAGGATATTTAAATCATTCAACAACATTGCCTAAACCAACCTATTATCATTTTCAGATGCTGGCTGATAATTTTAAAGGCATATATTGTAATGGAAGTACAAGTCAGCCAATGGTAAAATCTTTTGGAAGCAAAAGTACAGACCAGATTGCTATAATCATTTTAAATCAGGAGCAATCCAGTAATTTTATTTATACACTCAGATTAGATAATAATCCTGTTTCAGGGATAAACTCTTTAAAAATAAATATTAATGCTGGAACTGCCGTTGAATACAGCGACACCGCTTACAAAGAGTCAACCCTATTATTAGTTTTTAATACCAATGGAACACTCGTCAAAAAATGTATTTATAAACTCTATGGAAATGCCGACAATACTATTCCTCCTACTTGCGTTATGGGTATGCCTCTTCCTCATGTACAAATTATTTCTCCTGTAAATAATGCATCGTTTAATGAAGGTTCTTCAATTATCATACAGGCCACTGCCACAGGAGGTACAGGAGGAATAAAAAAAGTAGAATTTTTTGCTGATTCAATAAAACTTGGCGAAGACACAACAAGTCCCTATGGTTTTACATGGAATAATGTAACTTCAGGAATTTATTCCCTTACTGCAAAAGCCTCCGATAGCATTAATAATATAACTGTTTCTGCGAAAATTAATATTGTTGTAGTTCCACCTCAGATATTTTGTGAAGATTCCGGTAAGATTACAAGAGAACTCTGGAATGGTATAGGAGGTACATCTGTAGGTTCTATTCCTTTTAATATCCCCCCGGATATCATTGGAGATTTATCTGTTTTTGAGGCGCCACAGAATTTTGCTAATAATTATGGCCAGCGGTTAAGAGGGTATATATGTCCGCCTTTTACAGGTAATTACATTTTCTGGATTGCAAGTGATCATAATAGTGAGCTATGGTTAAGCACAGATGATGCTCCGGGCAACAAAGCTAAAATAGCATCCGTTTCGGGGAGGACACTTTCCAGGCAATGGTCAAAATATGACTCCCAACAGTCGGAGCCGATACATCTTATAGCTGGCCGGCAATATTATATTGAAGCCTTACACAAAGAAGGGACAGGAAATGATAACCTTGCTGTAGGATGGCAATTGCCAGGTGGAATTAGGGAAAGACCAATGCCTGGTTCCCGGCTCATACCTTTTTTTAAACCGTTAAAAATAACTATTACTTCACCTGTAAACAATAATTGGTTTGTAGCGGATTCTGCTATTGTTATTCAAACCGCTACCTCTGGTGGAATGGGTTCTATTCAGAAGGTAGAGTTTTTTGCAGACTCAATAAAACTTGGCGAAGATACAACCAGCCCTTATAGTTTTACATGGAATAATACAGCAATTTGTAATTATTCACTTATGGCAAGAGCTACGGATAGTGCAAATAATATGGCTATTTCTGGTATGATAAACATTACTGTAATTAATCCGTTAACAGTAACAATTACTTCTCCAGCAAATGGCAGCTTTTTTAATGCGGATTCATCCATTATTATTCAGGCTACAGCATCGGGTGGAATGGGTTCTATACAAAAGGTAGAATTTTTTTCCGGCACAACAAAACTTGGTGAAGACGTAACTAATCCTTATAGTTTTGCATGGAACAATGTTTCGGCAGGCAATTATTCCCTTACAGCAAAAGTTACTGATAGCATTAACAATACTGCTGTTTCGGAAGCAACCACTGTTACGGTGTTTAATCCATTAATAGCAACAATAATTTTTCCGTCAAACAACAGCTCTTTTAATGCTGGGGCTGCTATGACTATTCAGACGGCAGCATCAGGTGGAATAGGTTCCATACAAAAGATGGAATTTTTTGCCGGTACAACAAAGCTGGGTGAAGACACAACCAGTCCTTATAGTTTTACATGGAACAATGCTGCTACGGGAACTTATTTACTTACGGCAAAAGCTACGGATGGAGCCAATGATACAGTTGTTTCATCAACTATTACTGTTACTGTAAATCCGATTCCAACATGTAGCGTAACAGAAAATATTACAAGAGAATTCTGGGCTAATATTACCGGAAGCTCAGTAGGCAGCGTTCCGGTTAATGCTTCCCCTACAAACACCAGTTTGTTGACTGTTTTTGAAACACCTTCTCAGTCAGGGGATAATTATGGCAGCCGTATTAGAGGCTATATTTGTCCTCCCATAACAGGTAATTATATTTTCTGGATAGCGAGTGACAACAATAGTCAATTATGGCTTAGCACCAACGATCAGCCTGCCAACAAAGTAAAAATAGCCTATGTTTCCGGTTATACAGCATCTCGGCAATGGACAAAGTATTCCGCACAACAGTCTATACCGATCAGCCTAACAGCGGGAACGAAATATTATATTGAGGTAATACATATTGAAGATGCTCTGGGCGATAACTTAGCTGTAGGGTGGAAATTGCCTAACGATGTTATGGAAAGGCCTATCCCTGGTTCACGGCTTTCTCAGTATGCTGCTCCTTTAACAGCAGCAATAATTTTTCCATCAAACAATAGTTCTTTTATTGCTGGTTCTGCAGTCACTATCCAGGCTGCCGCATCAGGCGGAATAAGCCCAATACAAAAAGTAGAATTTTTTGCAGGCACAGCGAAACTTGGTGAAGACATAACAAGCCCATATAGTTTTACCTGGAACAATGCTGCTGCCGGAACATATTCTCTTACAGTAAAAGTTACAGATGGCGGCAACAATTCGTTTGTTTCATCAGCAATTTTAATTACAGTAAATCCGGTTACAACATGCAGTGCAACAGGAAGCATTACAAGAGAAGTATGGAATAATACAGGTGGTACATCCGTAAGTGCAATTCCTGTTGGTATGTCACCTAATTCAACAACTCTGCTTCAGTCTTTTGAAGCGCCAGCAAATATCGCTGACAATTATGGCCAACGGATAAGAGGTTATATTTGTCCACCTGTTACTGGTAATTATATTTTCTGGATAGCGAGTGATGATAACGGAGAATTGTGGTTAAGCAACAATGACAACCCGGCTAATAAACAAAAAATCGCTTCTCTACCAGGATGGACATTTTCCAAAGAATGGACAAAATATTCTGCCCAGCAATCTGTTTCAAAATATCTGGTGGCGGGACAAAAATATTATATAGAAGCGTTACATAAAGAAGGAAGCCTGGGAGATAACTGTGCTGTAGGATGGCAATTGCCAAATGGTATTATGGAAAGGCCGATACCAGGCATACGTTTATCGCCATACAGCATATCAGGAAATGCATGTCCTACTCCCACAATAACGGCATCCGGCCCTACCAATGTATGTTCTGGTTCGGTTGTGTTGAACTCAAGCACTGGTGTAGGATATATATACCAGTGGAAAAAAAACGGTGTTAATATAGAAGGTGCAACATCATCATCCTACACCGCAAGCTATTCAGGCTATTATCAGGTAAAAATTATTCAGGGTGCCTGTATAGCTTGGTCGGCACCAACAACAGTTACAATACAAAGTGGGCTACGTGCTGCTATCAATCCGGGTGGTTCTACAACATTTTGTCAGGGATCAAATGTAAAATTGTATGCGAATACTTGTGTAGGATTTGTATACCAATGGAGAAAAGACGGAGTAGATATATCCGGGGCCAACAGTCCAACATGTGCTGCAACTACAACGGGGAACTATCAGGTAAGAGTGAGTCAAAATGGCATCAATGCCTGGTCGGCTTTAGTTGCAGTTACAGTGCAACAATGTTTTGGATTAATTGATAATGGAAATGAAGAATCAGATGGGGGGCAACTTGAAAAATCTACAGATGTACCTGATGTATCAGAGCAATTTCAAATAAAAGTTTATCCGAATCCTACTACAGGCCAGTTTTCAATAGCAATCAGCATGGCTATAGCTGAACAGCAAAAAGTAGAATTGAAAATTTTAAACATATTGGGTCAGGAAGTTTATAAAAAGGAAACCATTACCAATAGTAATTATTTAAAAGAAAACGTTGAGCTGGATGGCTCGCTGGCTCCCGGTATTTATACACTACAGACAATTATTGGAAATATAGCCGAAAGCACTGCTATAGTGCTTTCGAAACAATAGAAATACCCTTGTATCCATTTTCTTCCTTTTTCTTATGGCCTTCTTCAAAAAGACACATAAGAATAAAATCAAATAAATTTTAAACAGTTTCTTATATTTGAAATTCAAATACCGGCCATGAATAAAACCGCTTTTCTCTTTTTTATTTTAATGTTTTCTGTAAATGTGTGCTTTCCTCAAAAACAGAATGCCATAGATTCTCTACAGGCACTTTTAAAAACAGCCAGAGAAGATAGCACAAAGGCAGAGCTTTTAAACGATCTGGGTTGGGAACGAATAAGTGTTGGTGATTATGCAAAAGCTTCTGAACAAGCCAATGAAGCACTACAGTTGTCAGAAAAAATAAATTCTAAAAAGGCTATCGCCTTGTCGCTAAATACTATTGGAATCATATACTGGTACCAGGGAGATTACCCTAAAGCGCTTGAATATGAGTATAAGGTATTAAAGATAAGTGAAGAAATAGGGGATAAAAGACGAATTGCCGGTTCGCTCAATAATATTGGAAATATTTATCATGAACAGGGGGACTTGGTAAAAGCATTAGAAGATCAGCATAAAGCATTAAAGATATATGAAGAAATTAACGCTAAGCCTGATATTGCCAATCTGTTCAACAATATAGGAGTTATTTATCGTAAACAGCATGATTATGCCGCGGCCTTGAACTATCACAATAAAGCATTAAAAATACGTGAAGAAATAGGTGATAAAATGGCAATTGCAAGTTCACTTAATAATATTGGTGTGCTCCACTATGAGCAGAATGATTATGCCAAATCATTAGAACACTATACAAAAGCACTAAAAGTTTTTGAACAATTGGGAGATAAAAAAAACATCACCAATCTGCTTATTAATATTGGTAACAATTATTTTAAACAAAAGCGATATGCTGAAGCGCTAAATTATCAGAACCAGAGTATTATTCCGGCCAAAGAAATAGGCTATATAGAAGGAATTAAAGAAGCTGAAAAATCGTTAAGTGAAATTTACCAGCAGCTAAATGATAATGGTCAGGCTTTAGAACATTATAAAAAATATGTTGCTGTGCGCGATTCTATTTTTAATGAAACAAAGAGCAGGCAGATTGCAGAGATGCGTGCTAAATATGAAGTCAATCAGAAAGAAAAAGAAATAGCCCTGCTTACAAATCAAAAAAAATTGCAGGAGATTGAACTGTATTCAATAATATCAGGCATTTTGATGATTGTAGTTATTTTGTTTGTACTATACAACCGTCATCATGTGAAGCAAAAATTGCTTGCAGAAAAACAGAAATTGATGATAGAAAAGCAGCTTATTGAGATTGAGCAAAGAGCCTTGTTATTACAAATGAATCCTCATTTTATATTTAACTCTCTATCATCCATAGGAAGCCTGATTTATGAAAACAAGCCTCAGGTTGCAGTAAAGTACCTTACTATGTTTTCGCGTCTGATGCGGCTGATCCTTGAATATTCGCTTGAACCAGCGATACCTCTCTCTAAAGAAATTGAACTGTTAAAGTACTACGTGGAGCTGGAACAATTCCGGTTTGAGGATAAATTTGATTTTACCCTTACTATTGATCCTGAAATTTCCTTAGAAACCAATATTCCACCGATGTTGATTCAGCCACATATTGAAAATGCCATATTACATGGACTGAATAATAAACCAGGGAAAGGCCTTCTTGAAATAAAAGTTAGTATGGATAATAAAAACAGTATTGTGTTTGAAGTCAGAGATGATGGTATTGGCAGAGAACAATCAAAGCTGCAGGCAAATGAATCAACACATAAATCAATGGCAACAAATATAACGCAAAAACGGTTGGAGCTGATTAATCAGGGTGGCTATGTGCCGATACAATTGTTGATAGAAGATTTGAAAGATAATTCCAGTCGGTCACTTGGAACACTTGTAAAAATTATTGTTCCGGTTCAGTAGTAATGAGATTGTTTTACAGGTGCCATTTTCTTTAAATTATTGATAACGTGTGCTGCTGTCATTTCGATTCCGCTGAAGGCGGGAGAAAAATCTTGTTGATCAAGAACGAAGATTTCTCACTCCGTTTCGAAATGACAGGAAAATAACACGGCTTTAGTATATATAGAATTTATTTGAATAGTTTCATAGTGAGGTCTTAAATTCTGTATTTTTATTTTAGATTTAATTAAAACACCATGACAACCGCTGTAATTGTTGACGATGAGAAAAGAGCCCGCACCTTTCTTAAAGGCCATTTAAACACTTTTTGCCCAGAGGTGAAAATTGTTGCTGAAGCCGAAAATGTAAGTTCTGCTATTAAGGCAATCCGTGATTTTAACCCGGAATTAGTTTTTTTAGATATTAAAATGCCTGACGGAACCGGCTTTGATGTAATTGAAAAACTTAGAACAGAAGACGAATCTCAGGAACTCAAATTTAAAATCATATTTACAACCGCTTTTGACCAATATGCGATAAAAGCCATTAAATTCAGTGCTTTGGATTATTTATTAAAACCGATAGACCCCGAAGAACTATTAACAGCACTGAAAAAAAATAAAATCAATCTGCCAGCCAGCAATATAAATGACAATATTGATGTGCTGATTGGCAATATTAAGCAGTTAAGTGATTCAAACAAAAGAATCGTCTTAAATACCAGCAATAAAGCCTATATCTACCAGATAAATGAAATCATCCGCTGCGAATCCAGCGGTAGCTATACTATTTTTCATATAAAAAATGCGGAACCGATACTCATCTCAAAAAGCCTGGGGGAAGCGGAGGAATTATTGAAAGAACACCAGTTTGAGCGCATTCATAAATCTCACCTGATTAATTTGAGTTATATGCGAGCCTTTATTAAGAATGATGGGGGTTTTGTAGAAATGCAAAATGGCGATAAAATACCCGTTTCTAACCGCAAAAGAGAATATCTTATGCAACTGCTGCGCGCTTTTTAGCTGGTTTTTCAGAGAAAAGATTTACAAAAACTGAAAAACCGGAAAATCGTTAATTTCCTAAAACCAATCGTTTGTGAACAATCTATAGTCGTTTGTTGATTCTCCGTTTTTAATATAAAAAACTGTTATACATTTGTTTTGAAAAATAGAGAATCGTATTAAATTACTTACTCATGTTACGCAAAGAAAAAGATTTAAAAATGATAGCCTTTTATACTTGTAATGGACAAGAAAATTAATAAAGGGGGAAGGGTAATTTTCTCAAAAAGACAATAAAAGTGACAGCTTTAAATAATTCATAGTCACTATCATTGTCATTTCGAATCCTGCTGAAAGCAGGAAGAGAAGTCTTTGCAATTGATTGACAAGATTTCTCACTGCGTTCGAAATGACAGGTGGAAATATAGAGATATTCTGAATTAGATATAAATTTTGCGTAACATCAGTTACTTAAAGAGAAAAATCAACAACAAAGTATAAACAGTAAAACCCAGCAACCATGAAAACAGCAACTACTATTCCGGAGTCGGCAATGTCAAAACGAGGTTTTGGCGTAAAGCTATTATTTTATGCATTTCTTTTAAGTATTATTGGCTTGTC
>JAHEXZ010000111.1 GCA_023251835.1 Bacteroidota bacterium
TACATAAGCTACTTAATTAGGTTGCTCAAAATTAATACAAAAAAAACAATAAATGCATGTTTTTGTTGGTTTTTTTTCACTTTTAAATAATAGACGGGGTAATTTAAGCGGAGTTAGGGATTAATAATACAGTCTTACCGAAAAGTCAAAGGTAGCAGTTAATTGTATTCATAATTTTAGACAAATTTGTCAAGAGTGAAAAAATTTACTCTCTTATTTTTTTCTTTTTTTTGTCTTTCTGTCTATGCGCAGCAATGGGATTGGGCGAAGGGTGGAGGGGGAACGACCTATGACAAAGCAAATTCTTTAAGTACTGATGCAGCCGGAAATTTATTTGTAACAGGATCTTTTAGAAGTCCTATTATTACTTTTGTCACTATCATTCTCACCAATACTGATACTTCAGGAAATACGGATGATATATTTATTGCCAAATATGCTGAAAACGGAAATGTGCTTTGGGCGAAAGGTGCAGGCGGAGGAAGTTATGATGTAGGATATTCCATAAGCGCAGATAAATTCGGAAATATATTTATAACGGGATCCTTTTACAGTACCACTATAACTTTTGGTTCAACTACACTCATAAATTCAAATACGAATGGATATTCTAAACAATTTTTTATCGCAAAATATGATGCTAATGGAGATGCCCTTTGGGCGAAAAGTAATGGAGGAACATCCGAAGATGCAGGTTATTCAGTGTGTTCAGATGAAATCGGAAATGCATTTGTAACAGGATATTTTAGTCCAAATTATTCAACAATTACATTTGACTCTATAACACTTACCGCTCCTCAGGGTAATTGTAATTATGGATGTTTCCCTTTTTTTATTGTCAAGTATGATGCAAATGGCAATGTGCTTTGTGCATCAGCCCTTTCAAGTTCGGATTTCAACACCGATGTAAGCACTGACCGGTTCGGAAATGCTTATGTAGGAGGGGAGTTTCATTCAAATCCTTTCATTATTGGAACAGATACTTTACCTCTTACAGGAGTGGGAAATATTTTTGTGGCTAAATATACATGCAACAATAATACTGTTGCAACAAATGAACTAAGCAATGAAGAAAGCATTTCTGTTTTCCCCAACCCCTCTTCAGGAATTTTTACAATCAATTTGAAAAACAAAACTGTCGCAACAAAAATTTGTGTCTATGATGTGATGGGGAACTGTCTGCTGAATAAAGATTGTCGTGGCAAAGGAAGTCCAACAATTGATTTAAGCATTCTGCCTAAGGAAATTTATTTTATGAAAATAGTGTTTGATGGAAAAAGTGTCATGAAGAAAATTGTCTTGCAGTAAATTTTCAGGTTAGTATTTTTTTCCTTACTTATTACTTTGCTGCAGGCGAGGGTTTTAAGTTCTAGCACTTTTTCATAAAAGATTTCCCGCAACGCCTATGTTTTAAAAGCCACAAATTCACAGATTGATGGATTAATCTGTGAATTTGTGGCTAATTAATGTATAAATAGAATATTGTCAATATTCAAATACTCCAAATTCTGATTGTATGGTCAATCGTTTTGTGGTGCTTGCCTCTACCCTCCCCACAATACGTGCATCTATATTAAATGACTTTGATATTGAAATTATGTCGTCAGCAATTAATTCCGACACATATAATTCCATACGGTGACCCATATTAAAAACTTTGTACATCTCTTTCCAGTCGGTTTTACTTTGCTCCTGGATAAGCTTAAATAATGGAGGAAGCGGGAACAAATTATCTTTAACTATATGAAGATTGTCTATAAAATGCAATACTTTAGTTTGAGCACCACCACTGCAATGAACCATTCCATGTAACTGTAACCGGTATTTTTCAAGCACTTTTTTTATGATAGGAGCATAGGTGCGGGTTGGTGAAAGCACTAATTTACCTGCATCAATTAAGATGTGAGATTGATATTCAACATTTATCTTTTCCGTCAAACCTGTTTTTCCGCTGTATATAAGTGCTTCAGGAACAGCAGGATCAAAACTCTCAGGGTATTTAGCTGCCAATGCTTTACTGAATACATCATGCCGGGCGGATGTCAGGCCATTGCTGCCCATACCGCCATTGTATTCTGTTTCATAAGTTGCCTGCCCATAAGATGCGAAACCAACAATAACGTCTCCGGCCTGTATATTTTTATTATCAATAACATCTTTACGTTTCATCCGGCATATCACCGTTGAATCAACAATTATAGTACGCACCAGATCGCCTACATCAGCGGTTTCGCCTCCTGTAGAATGAATTCCTATTCCAAAGTTCCGGAATTGCTCTAAAATTTCTTCTGTGCCATTAATAATCGCAGAAATCACCTCAGCAGGAATAAGGTTTTTATTACGCCCTATTGTTGATGATAACAGAATATTATCTGTAGCTCCCACAGATAATAAATCATCGGTATTCATTACAATAGCATCTTGTGCAATACCTTTCCACACCGAAATATCACCTGTTTCTTTCCAATAGATATAGGCTAATGAAGATTTGGTTCCCGCACCATCAGCATGCATTACAATACAGTAATCTTCATCACCACTTAAATAATCAGGAACAATTTTGCAGAAGGCTTTAGGAAATAATCCTTTATCTACCTTTGAAATGGCATTATGAACATCCTCTTTTGATGCTGAAACTCCCCGTAAATTATATCTGCTGTCTTCTGTTGTCATTAATTTTAAAAACAAAACATCCCGTAACCAGACTTGTTCCTTTTTAAGAATAGCAGCCGGGGCGCGGGATGTTAGCTTATCTGTTTGATTATACTATTTTATTCTTCTTCAGTTTCTTCTTCGTCTTCTATTTTTTGTTTTTGCTGTGTTTTAGGTACTTCTTTAGGAGCATTTGGGTTTACGTAGTCTTTACGTAATACAGAGAATACTGTACGTCTGTTCTTCTGGTGTGCAGCCTCTTTTTCTTCAGTTGTAGGCAGCTTATTAATTTCTGCATCTGTTACCAGCAGACGTTTTTCACCATATCCTTTTGGCACCATGCGTTCAGCAGGGATACCTTTAGATACCAAATAATCGAAACAGGATTTTGCACGGGCATCCGACAATTTAAGGTTATCAGCATCACTACCGCGTGAGTCCGTATGAGCACTTAATTCAATAACAAAGGTTGGATTGTCAATCAGGGTGTTGTATAAGAAATCTAATGAATCTTTTGATTCAGGACGTAAGGTAGACTGCCCTAAGTCATACAATACATCCGGAAAACGAATCTCTCTTTCGATTGGCACCAAACAAAAATTGATTCCTTTAAATGTTTTTGCTTCTTCAACTCCTACTGTTGTAACCTTTGATTTGGAGGAGCTGTTTACAAAGCCGAGTGGCGCTTTTTTAGTAACAATCTCATTTCCCACCTGGGTAGTTACTTCATAGGAAGTATTAGGATTTACAAAACGAGCAGCACCATTTTCAGCAAACTTATATTTACCTTCTGCATCTGTTTTTGTTTGAACAGAGGAACCATCAGATCCCACCAATTTTACTATAACACCTTCAATATGGTCTTTGAATTTACAATCTGTAACAGTACCGGTGATTGAAAACAACAATGGAGGCAATACAAATGACCATATATCATCTGCTCCCTTTGTTCCTTCACGGTTGGAAGAAAGGTATCCTCTTTCTTTAGCACCTTCAAAAATAATTCCGAAATCGTCTCCTGCAGAGTTGAGCGGGTATTTTAAATTAGTAACATTTGTCCACTCTCCTTTCCCTTTTTTCTCTGCTTTAAAAATATCCAGCCCTCCCATACCCAGATGACCGTCAGATGAGAAATAGAGGGTTCCATCTTCATGCTGGAAAGGAAATAAATCATTGCCCGGAGTGTTAATGTTGGGTCCTAAATTGACCGGTGTTTCCCACTTTTTTTCTTTTTTGTTATAGTTAGACATCCAAAGGTCATTTTCACCCTGGCCACCTGATAAGTCAGAAGAAAAAATCAATATAGTACCCCCGGAAGAAATTGAAGGGGAAGCAAATTTATTGGTATCATTACAGAAATTGATTCTTTCAGGCTCACTCCAGGTGTTTCCTTTTTTAGTACAAAAATAAAGCTGGTTTAATGAAGTAGAGCCTTTTTCAGACAAACAGCGTGTAAACACCAACAAATCTCCCTTTTTGGTCATCGTACTCAAACCCTCGTTATCATTGCTATTAACCGGAGGTGGTATTGGGGTTGGTGTACTCCATCTGCCATTTTTATCCTGTTGGGTTTCAAAAATATCGCTGTAAAATTCACCTAATGTACCATCAAAAGCACCACCGGTTACGCCAGGGCGCATGGATGTAAAATATAGTTTATTATACTTTTTGTCAGCGTAGGTAGGACAAAAATCCGGGTCTTTGCTATTAATAAGAGCCATATTTTCTACCTTATAACGGGTAGGATTCTCTTTCCATTTTGTAGCCAATTCACAGGATTTTATTCCATTTTCTCCCTTTGGGTCAGATGGAGCATCTGTTTGGTAATTTTGATATTCTACAAGTGCTTCATTGTATTTTTCCTGTGCTTTTTTTGCATCTGCCAGATAGAGCTTGGCTTTAGGGTCGGTATAATTTGCTTTAATTGCTTTCACATACCATGCTTCTGCCTGTTTACTGTCGCCTGTTAACCTGTAACATTCTGCTATTTTAAAGATGGTAAATGCTTTATCCTCTTTTTTCTTAGCCTTGGTATATGCTTTTTTATAGAGTTCTATCGCATTAAAATATTGTTTGTTTTTGAATGCATTATCGGCCTCTTCAGCAAAATTCTTTTGAGCCATTGCGTTAACCGAAAATATTAGAGTCACAACGAATGTAACTATTACTTTTGAAGTTAGATTCATATCTGTTTTAAGAGTTTGCTATTTTAAGGGTGCTAAAATAAATAAATAATTGAAACAAAAAAACTTTTTTGTTTCAATTATTTATCTATTTTTTTTATAAAAAAGAAAAAAAAACTGCGCTATTTATGAAGCACAATGCAGGTATTCAGGCTAAAACAGCATTATTTTGTAAATAGCAATTCTCTGTATTTGGGCAACGGCCAGCTTTCGTCATCAATAAGCAACTCCAGTTTATCTACGTGATAGCGGATTTCATCAAAAAATGTTTTTACCTCTTCACAGTAATCAACAGCCTGTTTTTTAACATCAGAAATTGCATTTGCTTTTTTACGGGCATCTACCATTTCATCCACCTTTGTTTTAATGATACGCACATGCTCTGATATTTCCGAAATCATTTCCAATTGAATTTGTGCAACTTTTTTAAAATCTACAGCGTCCATTATTTCTTTCATCCCTTTTACGTTCTCAATTAAAGAGCTTTGGTATTTAATTGCTGTAGGGATTATCTGACTCAATGCCAGATCAGCCATTACACGTGATTCTATCTGGATCTTCTTTGTATATGTTTCAAGATAAATATCATAACGGGCATGTTGTTCGCGCTCACTCATAATGTTGTTACGTTCAAACAATTCCATAGTATGTTTAGAAATAAATGCTCCCAGAGCCTGCGGGGTAGTTTTAATATTGGAAAGTCCTCTTTTTCCAGCTTCTTTTACCCATTCTTCACCATAACCATTGCCTTCAAAGCGTATTTTTTTAGATTCTACAATATATTTGCGTAATATCTGGAAAACAGCCTCGTCTTTTTCTATATTATTAGTAATCAGTGCATCTACGTCTTTTTTGAATTTGATCAACTGGTCCGCCACAATGGTATTCAATGCCGTCATAGGGCCGGCACAGTTTGCTGATGAACCTACGGCACGGAATTCAAATTTATTTCCTGTAAATGCAAAGGGAGAAGTTCTGTTTCTGTCGGTATTGTCTAATAATATATCCGGAATTTTACCTACACCTAATTTTAAAGCCGTTTTTTCGTCAGGGCTCATTTTTCCTGATTTTACCTTACTTTCCAGTTCATCAAGCACATTGGAGAGCTGTGTTCCTAAAAACACCGACATGATGGCCGGAGGGGCTTCATTGGCTCCCAAACGGTGGTCATTATTAGCAGAAGCTATAGATGCCCGCAATAAATCGGCATTATCATAAACTGCTTTTATTGTATTGATAAAGAAGGTTAAAAACTGTAGATTTGTTTTTGGGGTTTTACCCGGGCTTAACAGGTTTTTACCGGTGTTGGTACCCATACTCCAGTTGTTATGTTTACCACTGCCATTAACTCCGGCAAATGGTTTTTCGTGCAGAAGAACACGGAAATTGTGTCGTCTTGCTACCTTTTCCATCACATCCATCAATAGCTGGTTATGGTCAACAGCCAGATTACATTCCTCAAAAACAGGTGCACATTCAAACTGGTTGGGTGCCACCTCATTATGACGGGTTTTAATAGGAATACCTAATTTTAATGATTCTATTTCAAAGTCACGCATAAATGCAGTTGCCCTTTCCGGGATAGATCCAAAATAGTGATCTTCAAGCTGTTGACCTTTTGCCGGGGTATGACCAAATAACGTACGACCGGTCATTGCAAGGTCAGGACGAGCATTATATAAAGCTTCATCTACTAAAAAATATTCCTGCTCCCACCCTAAAGTGGCTGTAACTTTGGTTACATTTTTATCAAAATACTGGCATACCTCCACAGCCGCTTTATCCAAAGCATGTAATGCTTTTAACAAAGGGGTTTTAAAATCTAAAGCCTCACCGGTGTAAGCAACAAATATGGTAGGGATACAAAGTGTTTTGCCAATAACAAATGCCGGTGATGTAGGATCCCAGGCGGTATAACCACGGGCTTCAAACGTATTACGTATACCACCACTTGGAAAACTGGAAGCATCAGGCTCCTGCTGCACCAACTGGCTACCTCCGAAACGTTCAATAGCACGTCCACCTCCTGTAGGCTCAAAAAAAGCATCGTGTTTTTCGGCTGTAGTGCCTGTTAAAGGTTGAAACCAGTGTGTATAATGGGTAGCACCTTTGGAGCTTGCCCAGGCTTTCATGGATGCGGCTACCTGGTCGGCCATTTTTCTTTCTATTCTTGTTCCCTGCTCTATGGCCGATGATACACTATTAAACGCTTCTTCAGATAAATATTCACGCATGGCATCAATACCAAATACGTTTTCTCCAAAAAATTCTGATACTTTATTACTTGGTAAGGTAACATCTACGGGAGTTCTTGAAAGAACAGTCTCCAATGCTTTAAATCTGTGAATCGCCATTTTTCTATTTGGTTTTATATACGTTTAAGAGGATTTAATTTTCTATTTTTTATAATTTCGGAACAAATGTATAAAAAAAACAGGGGGTGTTGATAAAAAAATGATGGTTTTTTGTCAACACCCCCCTTAAAAATTAATGTGATTGAAAATAAAATGTAAAATTTTAAATGGAGCAAGTTGTACCGAAACAATCCTGACCTGTCGTCAGGACAGGTTTGGGTTTCCGAAAATTTAAAGCCCCGCACGTGCGGGATATAAATAATTCAATAAAAAAACCGTCACTATCAATTAAGGCGGTGACGGCTATTAGCATAAGATATGAAATTCATTTAAAATCAGACTGCCTTATTTGTATGAGGCTCTTCCAATTCCATTTTATTGGTTTTCCCATAAGCAGTGCAACGCTCATGGGTTCTGCATGATGTTAGAAGGATACAGGTAAGAACAACTGGAAGTATTAGTATAAAAAGTTTCTTCATGCTCACAAATAAACTTTGTAAACCATACAAGCTTTCTAAGCTGCTTAGATAGGTCTCACCGCCTTAATTGCAACTGTTTTATCCGTATCTATTTTATCTATTTTGCTGTAAGCGGCACATTTTTCATGCTGAACTTTACACGAGCTAATAGTAATAGCAATAACAAAAACAGATAAAACAATTACAACTTTTTTCATTTTTTCTATTATTTTAGAGATGGTGATTAGAATGCAAATATAGTATAATTGTTTTTTTAAACAAAAAATATTACAAAATAATTCTACATACCCCCTGCGATATTTTAGGATTTGATACTTTTGCGTGTAAATAATGCAAAAAAAATGAGCACTCCCACTATAACTACAACTGTTGTTATTCATCCAAGCTGGAACCATACATTGGAAGACCAATTTTCGGCTCCTTATTTTTCCCGGCTTCGGGAGTTTTTAATAGAAGAAAAAAAACAGTTCCTGGTTTTTCCTTCCGGGAATCAGATTTTTTCGGCATTTAACCATACTACTTTTGAAAATGTAAAGGTGGTGATTATCGGGCAGGATCCCTACCATCAGAAGGGGCAGGCTAACGGTTTATGTTTCTCTGTCAGCCCCGGTATAGCACAACCCCCCTCATTGCTAAATATTTTTAAAGAATTACAATCTGATTTGGGCATTCCTGTTCCAAAAACCGGCAACCTTGAACCATGGGCTGACCAGGGAGTATTATTGCTCAATGCCACATTAACTGTAAGACAGGGACAAGCAGGCTCTCACCAGGGAAAAGGGTGGGAAACATTTACTGATGCGGTAATTAAAAAAATATCAGAGCAAAAAAAAGGGGTGGTATTTTTACTTTGGGGACGCTATGCTCATTCCAAAGAAGATTTAATTGATAAAAACAAACATTTTATTTTAAAAGCAGCCCACCCATCTCCATTGGCCCGTGGTGCTTTTTTTGGGTGTAAGCACTTTTCAAAAACAAACGAACTGCTTAAACAACAGGGATTAGAGCCAATCGACTGGAGAATAGAGAAATAAAACTCAATTCAAATAGTTCTTTGCTTTTTCCAAAGCTTTTCCTATACCTTGCGCATCATTGCCACCAGCAGTAGCATAAAAAGGCTGTCCGCCTCCGCTGCCCTGTATTTCTTTAGCAATCTCTCTTACTATTGTTCCGGCATTCAACTTTTTATCTTTCACCAGATTGTCAGAAATGATTATGGAAAGGCTTGGTTTTCCTTTGATGTTGGCACCCAGTACCATAAACAAATCATTCACCTGGTTTCTTAGTTCAAAAGATAAATCTTTGATAGCATCGGCAGAGTCAAGATCGATACGCTCGGCAATAAAGTTAATTCCATTGATTGTTTGCTGTTTTGCAAGCAGTTCAGACTTTATTGTTTTTGCTTTTTCCCGAAGCAATTGCTCCACTTGTTTTTGCAGCTCAGCATTTTGATCCATCAATCCTTGCAGACTTTTTACTATATCTTTCGGATTCTTTAACAATGATTTTACCTCTTGCACCAATGCCGCCTGGTGATTAACAAACTCTTCTGCTTTTACAGAAGTGATTGCCTCCATCCTTCTTATACCAGCTGCTACAGCACTTTCCGAAACAATTTTAAATAAACCTATTTGTCCGGTTGCAGCAACATGAGTTCCTCCACATAACTCTATTGAATAATTTTTATCAAAGGTAACTACTCTTACTGTTTCGCCATATTTTTCACCAAAGAGAGCCATAGCTCCTGTTTTACGGGCATCTTCCAATGACATTTCACGTATATTGGAAGGGATGTTTTCACGAATTTTTTGATTGACAATGGCTTCGATTCTTAGAATTTCTTCATCTGTTACTTTAGAGAAATGAGAAAAGTCGAAACGCAAATATTCATCGTTTACCAATGAACCTTTTTGTTCTACATGTGTACCTAATACCTGGCGTAATGCAGCATGCAAAAGATGTGTAGCACTATGATTATTTTCTGTCAGATGACGCTTTTCGGCATTAACTTTTGCTATGAAGGCTGGAGTTACATTTTCAGGAAGCCTGTCGGCAAAATGGATAAAGATTCCATTTTCTTTTTTGGTATCCGTGATGATTATTCTTTCATTGATTGATTCCATTACTCCTGTATCGCCAACCTGTCCGCCACTCTCTGCATAGAAAGGTGTTTGATCTAACACCAACTGGTATTGCTCTTTCCCTTTGGCTTTTACTTTACGGTATTGGATTATTTTCACCTCACTCTCCAGCGTTTTATAACCCACAAAAGCTCTTCCGCTCTCTTCGGATTTTCTTCCTTCTACTACAATCCAATCTCCGGTGTCAATAGCGGTAGCAGCACGGGAGCGGTCTTTTTGTTCCTGCATGCATTTATTGAACCCTTCTACGTCCACTTCAACGCCTCTTTCTCTGGCAATCAATTGTGTTAAATCCAATGGAAAGCCATAAGTATCGTATAATTCAAAAACAATCTCACCGGTTAGTTTGTTCACCTTTAACAGACGGTCAATACCTTTTTCTAAAGTGCGGTAAAAAGCAGTTTCTTCTTCTTTAATCACTTTTTCAATCAGAATCTTTTGTGAGTTTAATTCCGGGAATGCCTGTCCCATTTGCTTTGCAAGCGTATCTACCAATTGGCACATAAATGATTCCTTCAGGTTTAATGACTGATAACCATAACGAATAGCGCGTCTCAATATCCTTCGGATAACATACCCTGCACCGGCATTGGAAGGCAACTGGCCATCAGCAATACTAAAGGAAATGGCCCGGATATGGTCTGCAATTACGCGCATAGCAATATTAACAGTAAGCTGAGCTTTGCTAATATCAGTATTTTCGTTTTCCGACTTGTATTTAAGTCCGCTTAGCTCTTCTATTCTGTTCAATAGTGGTGTAAATACATCTGTATCGTAATTGGATTGTTTGCCTTGTAAAACGCGCACCAGACGTTCAAAACCCATTCCGGTATCCACATGCTGTTTTGGCAATTTTACAAGTGAGTCATCTGCCTTTCGTTCAAATTCCATAAATACATTGTTCCATATCTCAATCACTTGTGGATCATCCTTATTTACGCGTAATGCTCCCTGTACTTTTGCAATTTCTTCTGGTGTACGTCCGTCATAATGTATTTCAGAGCATGGGCCGCACGGGCCGGTATCGCCCATTTCCCAAAAGTTATCTTTTTTATTACCTTTTAAAATGCGTTCTACGGGAATAAACTGTTTCCATATATTAAATGCTTCCTGATCAAAATCTAACCCTTCTTCAGGGCTGCCTTCAAAAACAGTTACGTATAACCTGCTTTTGTCAATTTTATATACTTCCGTTAATAATTCCCATGCCCAGCTAATGGCTTCTTTTTTAAAATAATCACCAAAGCTCCAGTTACCAAGCATTTCGAACATAGTATGATGATAGGTGTCAACGCCAACCTCTTCAAGGTCGTTGTGTTTACCACTTACACGAAGGCACTTCTGTGTATCTGCCACACGTGGATATTTAATAGGTGCATTGCCCAAAAACAAATCTTTAAAAGGAGCCATGCCAGAATTATTAAACATCAGAGTAGGATCATTTTTTACTACCATTGGTGCAGAAGGCACTATTTGATGACCTTTTGATTTAAAAAAATCTAAAAATGTCTGACGCACTTTATTTGCTTCCATATACTATGAATTACGCCCTTCGACTTCGCTCAGGGTGGCATGAATAACTTAATAACTTAATAACTTAATAACTTAATAACTTAACAACTTAACAACCCGTCTATGAACTCCGGACTCCGCTCTCCTCCATAGGAGTCCTTTGTACCGACTAACGGCTTCTCACTAATAACCAATTGCAAATTTAGTTTATTTGTGTATATTCGCATAAGTTGGGTAGAATAAAACCGTAAAAAAATTGCTTTTCACAAAAAGCTAATCGTACAGGTGTTTTTTAATTTCTATGCCTCGACTGAATTAGGTAACTTTTGACTTTTGACTTAAAACTTTTGACTTAACTCTTAGTATGAGCAAAATTAATTATAAGTTTAACAGTAAGTCCTTATCCTTTGAAAAAATTACTGTGCCAATACGCAAGCGGGTAGTACAGGTACTATCTTACCTGGCAACGGGACTTGTATTTGCCACTCTTACTATCATACTGGCTTATAAATATCTGGATTCGCCTAAAGAAAAGCAGCTACAACGTGAAATTGCAGAACTTACCCTTCAATATGAGCTTTTAAATGGCCGTATGGAGCTGGTTACGGAAGTGCTGACTGACATACAGGAAAGAGATAATAACATTTATCGTACTATTTTTGAAGCTGACCCCATCCCGGCAAGTATAAGGCAAGCCGGATTTGGAGGAGTTGACAGATATAAAGCACTCCAGGGGTTTAACAATTCGGAATTATTGATTGAAACCAGCAAACGGCTCGACAGAATTAGCAAACAGCTTTATATTCAGTCAAAATCATTTGATGAAGTAACGGCATTGGTAAAAGGAAAAGAAAAACTATTGGCATCAATTCCTGCAATACAACCTATTTCGAATAAAGACCTCCGTCACCAGCCTTCCGGCTTTGGATGGCGTACGCATCCCATCTATAAAACATCTGAATTTCATCCGGGGATGGACTTTGCTGCTGCACAAGGCACTGAAATATATGCCACAGGAGATGGCACAATAGAACGTGCCGATGCATTGGCACAGGGCTATGGAAACCATGTGGTAATTAATCATGGTTATGGTTATAAGACGCTTTATGGTCACATGAGCAGCATTGCTGTAAGAGCCGGACAACAAATAAAACGTGGACAATTAATAGGTTATGTTGGCAGCACAGGTTTATCTACTGCTCCGCATGTACACTACGAAGTGATAAAAGCCGGTGACAAAATGAATCCTATCAATTATTATTACAACGATTTAACACCGGAACAATACCAAAAGCTGATAGAGCTTTCTTCACAATCTTCGCAGTCATTCGATTAGGAAACCTCACCCCCCACCTATACCGAAACAGCACATTCAGGCGAGCCTTAATCCCTTCTCCTTCAGAGGAGTTCTTTGGACAAAAGAAAGGGGGGGATACTCCGCAGCAGATATGCCTGCTAAAGAAGCATTCCTTTCTTAGAGCCTGTTTAAAATTTATTTAATTTTATTCTTATGCATCTTTTTGGCTGCAACTTCGTTAAATTTTTCGCCATAGTTGCCTACTATGGCTGCAAAATTTGCCTCGTTTCGCTCAAAAATATGCTATAATTATTTTATTAAATAAAATTTAAACAGGCTCTTAGAGTAAATCTATGCCTAAAGAGTTCTATTCTAAAGCAAAAGGAGCAGAATGGAAATCGTGTTTGTTTAATGTATGGAAATAATTTTATATTTGTTTAAAAAACGTAACAATCGAATAAGTGTCCTATAAAGAGCCACATATTATCAAACTGTTCTATTCTATTGGTGAAGTAGCGGAAATGTTCAGTGTGAATGCTTCATTGATACGTTTTTGGGAAAAAGAATTTGAAATAATAAAGCCAAAAAAAAATAAAAAAGGAAACCGATTATTTACTCCTGAAGATATTGACAACTTTAAGGTTATTTATAACCTTGTAAAAGAGCAGGGGCTGACATTAGATGGGGCAAAAAAATATTTAAAAGAAAACAGGAAAGCTGTTAAACATGAATTAAAAACAGAAAAAAGCCAGTTCAGCGAAATTGAAAACAAATTACAACTTATAAGAAGCAGGCTTATTGAATTACAAACGAGCCTGCATACTTCGACTGAATGAGTTCCGCAATTCTTCCCCGAACTGTCATTTGCTCAGCATTACTGACTCTAACCAGTTTTGCTATCGCAAAATTAGTAAGATTCAGTATAAATAGTTTCGTATAAAATATATACAACATTGGGTTGTGTCAATTAATCCCTAACTCCGCTTAAATTACCCCGTCTATTATTTAAAAGTGAAAAAAAACCAACAAAAACATGCATTTATTGTTTTTTTTGTATTAATTTTGAGCAACCTAATTAAA
>JAHEXZ010000154.1 GCA_023251835.1 Bacteroidota bacterium
TTTACAATTTTGAAGTTTCAGGTTTCAGGTTTCAGGTTTCAGGTTTCAGGTTTCAGATTTCAGGTTTCAGATTTAAAGTTTAAGGTCTGAATATTTAGCATTTCCGTAACTTAATAATTAATCCCTTCCTCCAATATCTGCTCTGTATGTGTTTTTGTTTTTACATCTAAAATAACTTTTTCAATTTTTCCTTTTTCGTCTATAACAAAGGTGGTTCGGTTAATCCCGTCAAATACTATTCCCATAAACTTTTTTGGGCCCCATACATCGTAGGCTTCGATTATCTTTTTGTCAGTATCGGCAATTAATGGAAAAGGCAACTGGTATTTATCACTGAATTTTTTATGTTTTTTTTCATCATCGGCACTTATTCCAATTATTATATATCCTTTCTTTTTTAAAACTGCGAAGTTATCACGCAGATTACAGGCCTGGGCTGTACACCCCGGAGTATTGTCTTTCGGATAAAAATACAGTATAACCTTTTTATCTTTAAAACTGCTCAAAGAAATTAAATTACCATACTGGTCTTTGCCTTCAAAATCAGGAGCTGTATCTCCTGCTTTTAAGCGTGTAATGTGATTTGTCATCTATTAATAACTGATGTTACGCAAAATTTATATCTAATTCAGAATATCTCTATATTTCCACCTGTCATTTCGAACACAGTGAGAAATCTTGTCAATCAATTGCAAAGATTTCTCTTCCTGCTTTCAGCAGGATTCGAAATGACAATGATGGTGATTATGAATTATTTAAAGCACTCACTTTTATTGTCTTTTTGAGAAAATTACCCTTTATCAATTCTTTTGTCCATTACAAGTAAAAAGTCTATCATTTTTAAATCTTTTTCTTTGCGTAACATCAGTTAATCAAAAATAAAGGAATAATTGACAGGAGCAATTCTATTTTCCGGGTTTTTATTAACAGTGGTTCAAATTGCTACAAAATATAGCAAAAATGCCGATGTAAAAACTAAGAATGAGAAAAAAGAGTATATTTTTTACTCACATAATTAAACCTCAGAAACAGAAGTAATGCAGCTATGGTAAGCCCTAATGATAATCCGTACCAAACTCCCACAACGCCATAACCGAATATAAAAGCAAATACATAGCTCATCGGTAAACCTATTATCCAATAGGCAACAAGTGTAATAACTGTTGGTATTTTAACATCTTTCATCCCGCGTAAAGCACCTAATCCAACTACCTGCATGCCATCACTTAATTGAAAAAAGGCAGCAACAATCAATAATGAAGAGGAAAGCCTGATAACCCCCGATTCTTTATTAAAAAAAATGGGCAATGTTTCACGAAACAGGATAAAACAAATGGCCGATATACTCATAAAAGCCAACACCATAATAAAAGCACTAAAACCTGCACTGCGTAAACCTTGCATATCTTTTAACCCCAACTGGTTACCCACACGTACAGATGCAGCAGCTGACAATCCGCTGGCCATCATATAGGTAACTGAGGCAATGGATAAAGCTACCTGGTGGGCAGCTTGTGCTGCGGAACTTATCCAGCCAATCATAATTACTGCAAAACTAAATGCTCCTACTTCAAATAGCCATTGCAAACCTGAAGGAACACCAATAGACAGAATACTTTTTACTAAAGGAATTGAGATGTTCTTAAAGTTAAAGCCCTCCCAATATACCTTAAAATGCTTATTATAATAAATGTATATAAACATAATTAAAGCCATTGCTGTACGTGCAATAAAGCTGGCCCAGCAAGAACCCATTAACCCCATCTCCGGAAAGCCCCAATGACCGAATATCATCAGGTAGTTTAAAAGTATATTCAGCAGATTGGAACCAATGGTGATGATCATTGCAACCCTTGTAAAGGAAAGACCTTCAGCAAACTGCTTAAAACCTGAGAAGATACACAGAGGTATCATTCCCAGCATCATTATATTTAAAAATGGTATTGCAAGCTTCACCACCTCCTGTTTCTGATTAAAAAAGAGCAGTACAGGTGATAATATCAGCAACAACAGAAAAAGCAGGCATCCCATTGCTGTATTAATAACAATGCTATGTTTTAATAGTGATGCATTATGGGAATAATCCTTAATACTGTCGGCTGCTGCTACTAAAGGGGTCACGCCATAAGAAACACCCAACCCGAAAACCAGCACCAAAACATAAAGACTGTTTGCCAAAGCCACAGCAGCTTGGGGTATGGTACCTATCTGCCCCACCATAGCCGTATCTACCACCCCTACCATTATATGGCCTAACTGGCTTAATATTACCGGATAAGCAAGCAGAAAGAGTTTCCGGTAATTATTTTTATACTCGGAAGATAAAAGAAGAGCCATAGCTTGCAAAAATAAAGGTTTTAGTGGATGTGAGATGTGAGGATGGGAGGATGGGCAAAAACTACCAGTTATTTCAGTTCCTCTTCTGGTATATTATGCTTCCATAGTAATCTGGCACTATCATCATATAGTTCAATTGAACATACTCTTTTGCCTAAAGAGCCTGTAACCGATATTCTTCCAAAGTTACGGTGACAGGTTAGTGTACCCAGAACACGTGCTGTATTTGTTTTTTCCATAGGATTTGGAGGATTGAGAAAAGTGGAAAGCGGTGAACAGGTAAAATCATATAAAGGGTAAGTATTTTTTCGTTCTTCTTTTTGAAGGTCTGAATAATGTGCATCGCCCGTTATAAAAACAACACCCCGGATAGAATTTTTTTCTAAAAAATCATAGATTTCTTTTTTCTCTCCCGGAAATTGATTGTAACATTCATCCTGAGCGTATGGATTCAAAAATTGAGTTCCAAGCACTATGAATTTAAATGTAGCCTCTGATTTTTTTAACGATTCAAACAGCCAGTTAAGCTGTTTTTGGCCAAGCATTGTACAGTTTTTTATATTGGGTTCTGTACGATAAAAACGATCATCCAGCAAAAAAAATTCTGCATCGTATTTACGAAAGCTGGTAAATATTCCTTTTACCTCCGGTAAACCATAGGAAGGATTAGCCCATAAATTTTTATACATAAAAAGTGATGTATCTTTTAAAACAAAATTTTCATCTCCATCATAGGCCCCATAATCATGATCATCCCAAATGGCATACTGTGGAAATTCGATTAGAAATTTATTTATATGCTTTTTCTTTCTTGTTTTAATCTGCCTGTTCCACATTCCGGCAGCCGAAGCAAAATCATCTCTGCCGATTTTTCTTTTTATATAATAGGTATAATCTCCAAGCCAAATCATAAAATCAGCCGGAACAGTGAGCATGTATTTAAATATTCTGTCGGAACCCATACGGGTAAAAGGCTTTAAAACAGCAGGAAGCTGAAGTGCACAGGAACCGGTAAGAAAAGAAAAATCGGCTACAGGGAGCTGTTTTAAGGTTTGTAGTTTGAACTTTTTATCAATACTCTTTTTATCTAATTGAAGTGCTATCTCATACGTTGTTCCGGGAATCAAATTATCAAATTCAACTACAATAGGAAATAGCTTTCCAATAGCTTTTAAGGTATCCGTATTTAACACAATGTTTTTGGTTATTACACCTTTATTTAATAAAGAAACAGTAACTGTTTTTGTTTTACTTACTATCAAAGACAACTTAGCAGTGGTTGCTGTTATATGTCCCTGCAGCGGACCGGATATTAGCTTACCATTTTGCGAATAAGCAGAAATGCAAATTAAAATAATTAAAAATAATTGTATAATATATCTCACTGTTTTCCGGTTTTATTTTTAAAGATAAGATTGTAACGAATAAAGAAATGACAAAAAAATAAAAATTTGTTATAAAAACCTACATTTTGAAGAATTTTAGGTTTAATAGTTGCTGATAACAAATTTTTCTTCGGAAGGCTGCATAAACTTCTCTTCTACCGTCATAGTGAGCGCTTTATGAATTGCTTTTTTTAATTCTGTAAACTTGGCTGGTTTTTGAATATAATAATGTGCACCTTTCTGATAAAGCATGCTTACAATATCAGGATTAAACGATGTTGAAAAAATAATTACAGGGAGTGATTTAAATCTTTCATTACTTTTTATCTCTTCCAAACAGCCGAAACCATTTTTGCGCGGCATATTCAAATCAAGAAAGATGATATGAGGGAGTTTCTCACTTTTATCAAGCCATTGAATTAATTGTTCGCCATCACTAATAGTGGTAAAAATTGCAGATATTCCAAACTCCTCTATTACTTCTTTAAAAAGATAACAATTATCTATGTTATCATCGGCAAGCAGAATCCAAAGCGGTTTCATAACCAAGTATCCTCTATTTTTATGGAGTTACAGCATTAGTTTAGGTTAATACCTATACTATTGACGGGCGCAAATGTATAGCTAAATTTTTATAACCTCCAAATAATTATAGATAAATATTTATTTTAATACGACCAATGTATATACATATTATTCTTAAAAATGGCGGCTATTCTTCACAATTATCGCACTTCCCTTCCAGTCCGGCAGCTCTATAAGATTTTCCGGAATAGTGGGCATAAATTCATCAAATGCTCTTTTAATACCATCCCAGGTATGATTATAATCGTGCACCATGATTATTCCTCCGGGAGAGAGTCGCGGATAAAAGAATTTTAAGGCTTCCAGGGTAGGCAAATATAAGTCTGCATCTATGTGCACAAAAGAAAATCTTTCATTTTCCAACCCCTTTGTTGTTTCAGGAAAATAGCCGGGATGAAAAATAACATGTTCATCGCCATCAATATACCTTTTTACTGTTTCAAGGTTGGTACCTGCAAATTCATTAGTAGTATATTTGCCACCTTTTTTCATTTCATGCTGAAGGTCTTTTTCACTAAAGCCTTCAAATGTATCAAACAGGTGCAACTTTTGCGTGGAACTCATCTCAACTATAAGTTTTGCTGTTTCTCCTTTATATACACCCAATTCTGCAAAATTGCCTTCTATATTTTCCTTTTTTATTCTTTCTATCTGAAACCACATACTATAGAATCTTATTTTATCATAATACGTATGTTCCAGAGATTTTAGCTTTTTAGAAATAGTATTCTGTTTTACGGCTTCTTCCCACATGTAGGGTTTATAAACTTTATATGACCAGAAGGTTTCAAGATATTTAAATACAATGAGTGCAAGAATAAAGAATAAAATAAGATAGATAACATTAATGGTTATATCCATAAATACATAAG
>JAHEXZ010000112.1 GCA_023251835.1 Bacteroidota bacterium
TGCTCAGGGCTTAAAAATTACCTATAACTATTTCAAAAGCCTTTCTAAAGAAGAATTATATAAAACAGCACACCGGTTTGATTAACTGTTACGGTTGTTTATTGTTTTGAAACTTAACATATAAATGGCAAAACATACCTGCTAAATATAGACCTTGTCATTTTTTATTGAAATTAAATTCAATCATTACACAAAGCTTGCCAATAAAAAATTTATACCGCTGAAAAAAAGCAAGCCTTACTTGCACTAACCGCCCACTAACGCAAAACCCGTTAGCTGCATGTGGCACTGTCCGTCCGAAGCCGTCAAGCCCGAAGTCCGTAGAAAAGTTTGTTAGAAGTTGTGTCATCTTTATTCTATTCGTGTCCGTCCGATAGTGCATCAAACTTCGCTTTCATTGTCGGATTGCCGTGAGTTAGTTTTTTAATTGTTAAGTCCTCTGTTTTTTCATTTGCAAGTCGGAGATTGTTTTCTGATGACAATAACGCTGCTTTAGTTTTTTCCAATTCCTTTATTGTTTTATCAATGCCGTCAATTGCATCTTTAAATTTACGACTTGCCAAATCATAATTTCTTGTGAAACCTTCTTTGAACCTATTCATTTTTTCTTCAAAGTTGGTGATGTCAATATTTTGGTTTCTCACCATAGCAAGTTCAGCTTTATATTTCAGAGAGTTCATTGCAGCATTGCGAAGAATGGTGATAATGGGAATGAAAAACTGTGGTCGGACTACATACATTTTTGGATACTTATGAGATACATCAACAATCCCCGAATTGTAGAGTTCGTTGTCTGCCTCTAAAAGCGAAACAAGAACTGCATATTCACATTTCTTTTCTGTTCTGTCCTTGTCCAGTTCTTTTAAAAAATCTTCATTTCTTTTTTTTGTTGCAGTTCCATCACTCTCGTTTTTCATTTCAAACATGATTGAAATAATTTCATTGTCTGCTTCATCTGTTTCTTTATAGATATAATCACCTTTGCTTCCAGAACTTGAGTCGTTGTCTTTTTCAAAATAGGATTGTTGAAAAGCTGTTGCACGAAGTTTATTAAACTCAATTTCACAATGCTGCTCAAGAGTTTCTCCAAGCATTTTGGTAGAGAGTTTTTGTTTCATGTCTTTAACACGGGCAATCTCATCATCTTTATATTTTATGATAGCGTCTTTGTTTTGAAGTTCGGTAGTGTGTTTTTCCTTTATGGATTTTTCAAGAAGCTTTTTTTCAGTTTCTTTAAGTTTTAATTCACTAGCTAAATCGTCTCGTTCCTTCTCTATTTTTTTAACTGCTTCGGTTACACTGAGTTTTTTTTCAGTGTCCGCCTTGTCGTTTTTAGCTTTAAGCTCACTGATTGTTTTGTCTTTCGCTGCTAATTTGTTTGCAAGTTCAAGTTCACTTTCAGCTCTTAGTTCTGCAAGTTCTTGGTCTTTTTCTGCAAGTTTTGCTTGCAAAACATTTTTATGATTCGCTTTTGCAAGTTCAACAGCACCTGCCTTTTCTTTCGCAGCATGGTCTAATTCCTTTTTCAATTCTTTTTCAAATTGATGGTCTCTTACTTGTTTAAGAATGTCAGCATAACCAGCTTCATCAATCTTAAATGCTTTTTTACAATGTGGGCAAATTATTTCGTTCATATTTTCAATTTTAATTCAATGATTTTTATTTCTTCCTCTGTCAGAGATGTTCCGTTTATTCCTTGAATATTCCAAAGTCCGGAGTTTGAAATTTTGCTGCCGGGGTGAAACTTACCTAACCAGTTTTCGGAAATTGTATTCTCTGCTGCTTGAGCAAAGGTTGCTATAAGTCCTTCCTCTAATCGTATTCGTTTAACTTCGTCTGTCAAATTAGGAATTATTATAAAGCTGAAATTATTTTTTATGTAGTCAGTTACTTTATTCTCATACTTTGTTTCTAACTCCCAATTTATTTTGTCAAGGTTTTTCGCTTTGTCTTCTCTCTTTTTAATTTTCAAGTCCCAACATTTTATGTAGTCAGTTCTTTTGTCAATGGTTAAAAGGCATCGTCCTAAATGCTTTCTGAAAATACTGTCACGGTGGTCGTCACCAATATAATGCTCGTCTATTCTTTCAAACAATCTGTTTTGTCCAGTGTGTGAACCAATCCTAACAACTCTGTCAAGGTCTGAATGTGTTTCACCTTTCTCAAACATTATGTAAATCCCGTTCTTGGAAATTTCACTTTCCTTGTAAGGGTGCTTGTGTCGTTTTGCTTGGTTGAAAAGCGTTGTCAGTTTATTGTATGTCGTCATTGTCTGTTGGTTTTGTGCTGAATGTTTAAGGTTAGTATTGTCCCCAGCCATTGCAGCTAACATATAAGGATTAAACGAAGAGTAGCGCAGCGGAACTTCGATTTAATCCTTATATGTTACCACCTTATGCTAACTATTCTCCACAATCGCATTCCCCATAATACCTTAATGGCTCCTTATAGGCTTGTTTCCACTCGTTATTTTGAAAATAAATAACATAGCCTGCAGAGAAATAATAATAAGTAGTTCCTTTAGCTTTATATATACTTGATAGTTTCTGCTCTTGATAAAAGAATGGTCCGTAGCCATCACGGCCCGTTCCTGTAACATCTTGTGTAACATAAATCAGTTTCTTGTTAATATAAAGCAGGCACCATTTTGTATTATTATACGGTGGTAGATTGGTCGTATCAGTCGGGCAATAAAAAAAGTCAATTGAGTCTGTTTGTATATGTATGCAATCTTTTAAGAGGACTTTAAGGGGTTCTCTATATTCGTCCATATAATAACGTTGAAGAGTAATATCCTTTTTACCATTTATTTCTTCCTCTATCCATCTGTATTTATAGTTGTCACCATGGTCAGTTTGAGATTTTGGATTCTGAAATTCTTTACTAACCCAATCTGTGGGATTTATTTTAGATTTTAGTAAATTATAATTCAAAATTTTTGCTTGGTCTACCTTGCCGGAAATAATTGTGCCTGTACAATTTTTTTTTTTCACTTTTATAGTGCCTACTAAATATCTTGGGTCGGTAGAAGTACAACACTCACTTTCGGTATATATTCTAAATTTATCAAATTTTGCATAACAAATTTTATTTTCAGCGATGATACTAACAGTATTAAAATATTTTTCGACATTCTGTGGAATAGAATCTGTGCTTAAGAGTAATAATTCTCCCTGCTCAGTTGTTTCATAAAAAGGAAGACAGCATTGAGAAATTCCAGAAAAAATAGAACAGAAAAAAAATATTGGTATTAAGCTATGTCTAAAATTAGTCGAAAAAATTTCCAAATTACATTTGTTTTTTGTTCGTTCTTCAGAAGATAACATTATGTGTCTATATCTAACAATTGTTTTCAGCATTGGTGGTAACGGTTTGCGCACTGGCGATCGATGGGCGATTTTCATTCAAAGCACCGAGCTCGTCTGCCGCAATAAGTTTCATTAAAAGTACAAAAGTTCACGAAGCTTGACAAAAATGATGTGCGCGCCAGCGCACACCTTAAAAACTTTCAAGCCTCACTTGCACCAGATCGCCCATCGATCGCCAGTGCGCTGTTATAGCCAGTGCTTTTTCGTCCCTGTTCAGTCGTGTTGTCCACTATTTTTATCCGTCCATTTTTTTAAAAAAGTGTCTATTGGAAATTTAATTATCAAAGCCATAAGTCCTGCAATTAAATTCAATATTATCCTTAGCGAATATTCTTTTTTCCAGTCAATTAAGCAATAGAGTTCTACCAAGCTAATTAAGCAAGTTGTCAATATAAATAATAGCAGTGTCAGCCATTTTTTATTTACTATCGTGGTAATAATATTTTGTAGTGTTACAAATATTGCAAATAAAAGGATGCAAAATAGCACTGCAAACCCTGCCGTTGGAAGATATTCATATTGTTTGTCTAAAAGCCTCAAAATACACCAAGTGATAATCAGTCCCAGACAATACGTTAAGGTTTGAATTACACTTGTAAGTAGTCCGTGTAAAAGAAGTCGTTTAGGCATTTTATTTATCTATTGTGAGGTCTGTTTATTTTTTTAGTTGGCCGTTTGTCTCTTCGCAAGTCGGTGTCTACCGTGTTACTGTCGTCTTTCAGCATTGGCTATAACGTTTAAGATTGTCACCACAGTTGTAACTATTTGTAACTATTTGTAATTAATTGCAAAGCCAATACACTAGTATCAAATAATTACTTTTTCAGTTTCTAAACAAGGCCTGGTGCTCAATATAATTATTTTTTAACCACTCTTTTATATCGTTTAATACCTTTATGTCAAATGGCCCTTCTGTTTTTATTTCTCCTTCCTTTCCCAAATGGGGTGAAAAACCATGTCCAAAATTTTTATATATAATTATTTTACTTTGAGGATTATTTTTTTTTTCTATGGCCTCTTTTACTAAGCAAGCCTCTGCAATTGGGGTTTCCACATCTTTTTCTCCATGAAGAACCAGGATTGGGATTTTCAATTTTTCTATTCGTTCCGCATTTGGAATATCCTGAAAAAGTTCTTTGACTCTTATTGCCGGCCTGTCAATTCCAAGCATTTCACCGTCAGGCATATTTTCAATTGAACTGATAACTTTTTGAAATTCTTCTTCATTATCAAAAAAGCGATGCATCAACCCTTTGAATGAAGAGCCTACAACGCCCATCAGAATCATTCCAACAATATCGGTTCTCTCTGTTGCAATTTTAGAAGATAAAATTGTTCCTTCACTCCAGCCTAAAAGAATAAATTTATCAATATGTGACTCGCTCTTAAGAGCTTCTATTGCAGAGTTTACGTCTTTCAATAAATTATTGTATGATGATGTTTTATAGATATCAAAATTTACGTCCGTTAATGATTTCCTCACTCCTCTTTTGTTTACTCTTATAACAGTGAATCCTGATTCAGATAACGATTCGGCAATTAGTTTAAAATTTTTAACTTCTTTACCATCGAATGTTTGAGGAATACTATCGAAATACGGTGGCCAGCTTTCATCCATATCTAATGGAGCAGAACCATGAATTAATACTATTCCGGGTAAATTGTTGCTAAAGGTTTTTTCAGGAAAAGTAATTATTCCATCTATTAATATACTATCAAAGGTTTTGTAAGATATTTTCTTTTCAGTGAATCCTTTAGACTCGCTGTCTGCTTTTTTTGAATTGTCTATTTGACAACCAATAAAAACAACAAATAAGATCGGTGTTAAAAATTTCATTGTTTCAGGTCAAGGGTTTAATACCCCGCTTTAGCCGATCCGATATTTTCAATAGGATGCCAGGTTGTTTTTATCTCCTGAGCATCAAAAATTAAATACGGACTTTGAGCTTTGTCAGAAACAAGTTCCAGATTATCATAAACAAAAATGCGTTTTACATTCAATGCCGCATTTTCACGGATGGTGGTTATCTCTTTTTTGTCTTTACGGAAGTAAGTAACGGCATTTACATCCATGTGCGAAGAAAAATGGCTATGTAATTCAGCGCTGTTGCCTGTAAGAATATTCACTACTCCTCCTGGGAGGTCAGAAGAATTCAATACTTCAGCAAATGTAACAGCACACAGTGGTTTGCTTTCCGAGGCCAATACCACACAGGTATTTCCACCTGCAATAATCGGTGCAATAGCTGTTACTAATCCTAATAAAGAACTTTCTTCCGGTGCAATGATAGCAACAATACCTGTTGGCTCGGGCATGGAGAAATTAAAATGTGATGATGCTACAGGGTTTACAGAGCTTAATATAGCCTGGTATTTATCACACCAGCCTGCATAATACACCAAACGGTCAACGGAAAGCGTTACTTCTTCCTGTGCTGTTTTTGCAGTTAGCCCTTGTGTTACAAGCTCGGAAAAAAACTGCTCTTTACGCCCTTCCAGCATCTCTGCAATACGGTATAAAATCTGGCTGCGGTTAAATGCAGCCCGGCTGCTCCAGCCCCCAAATGCCCCACGTGCAGCTACTACAGCATTACGAAAATCTTTACGGGAAGAAAGGCAAATATTAGCGATCACATCCCCTTTTTTATTTTTCAATGGATAAAATCTACCGGATTCTGTTCTCGGAAATTGTCCTCCGATATAGATTTTGTATGTTTTTAAAATTTCCAAACGTTCCATTTATTTTAGTTTAATTTTAGCCACAGATTCACAGATTAAAGTATGAATCTTTTGAATTTTAATGAATTTTCACCGAAGTTAATAAGTAATCCAACCTTACATTTTGAAATAGCTATATAGTTCAAAACCTGGCTATATTGCTCTTCCACTATTCCATTTTGTGCTTTTATTTCCACAATTATATTATTTATTACAAAATCTGAATAAAAATAATGAGGTAGGATAACACCTTTATATTCTACTTCGTATTTCTTTTCACGCTCATATTTTATATTTTTCAAATTCAATTCATGCTGAATAGCATCCTTATATACTATTTCAAGTAAACCTTTTCCGAGTATTCTGTGAACCTCCATACAAATACCAATAATTTCGAACGTTTCCGCTTTTAAAGGAAAATTTTCATTTTTTTGATATACAACTTCAGGTTCTTCCCAAATAATCATTTAAGTAATAATTTAATCTGTGAATCTGTGGCTTAGAGCTTAACGTACGGCAACAACCCATGCAACCCACCTTCACGCCCAAAACCACTTTCTTTATAACCACCAAAAGGAGAAGTAGGATCAAATTTATTATACGTATTAGCCCACACCACACCAGCCCGCATTTTACCTGACAGATTAAATATTTTAGAACCTTTATCAGTCCATATACCTGCTGAAAGCCCATAAGGAATATTATTTGCTTTCTCAATCACTTCTTCAATAGTACGGAATGTCTGAACAGTTAAAACCGGTCCAAAAATTTCCTCTTGTACAATACGGTGCGACTGAGAAGCATTTAAAAATAAGGTAGGGCGACAGAAATAACCTTTTCCCGGAATAGCGCATGACGACTGGTGAAACTCAGCACCTTCATTTTTTCCTATTTTAATGTATTCCTGAATTTTTCCTAATTGCTCCTTAGAGTTAATTGCACCAATATCTGTATTTTTATCTAATGGGTCACCAACAATCAGTGATTCCATTCTGTCTTTCAACTTGCGGATAACAATATCAGCAACACCTTCCTGAACAAACAAACGCGAGCCTGCACAGCATACATGGCCCTGATTAAAGAAAATACCATTAATAATACCCTCAACAGCCTGATCAAGCGGAGCATCTTCAAAAATAATGTTAGCGGCCTTACCACCTAATTCCAGGGTGAGTTTTTTATCCGTCCCGGCAATTGCTTTCTGAATAAGCTTACCCACATCTGTAGAGCCGGTGAAAGCAATTTTGTTAACATCCGGGTGGTTAACAATGGCAGCACCTGTTTTTCCTGCACCGGTAATGATGTTTACAACACCATCCGGCAAACCGCTATCACGAATCACTTCAGCCAGCTTTAATGCTGTAAGCGGAGTAGTTTCAGCAGGTTTTATTACAACAGTATTTCCGGTTGCCAATGCCGGAGCAATTTTCCAGGCAGCCATCAATAAAGGAAAATTCCAAGGAATAATTTGTCCGGCAACGCCTAAAGGCTGAGGATTTCTGTTTGGAAATGCATATTCTAATTTGTCGGCCCAGCCCGCATTATAAAAAAAGTGATTAGCTGCCAAAGGTACATCAATATCACGACTTTCACGGATAGGTTTACCACCATCCATAGTTTCAATAATTGAAAATTCGCGCGCCCGCTCCTGCATTAAACGTGCAATACGATAAATATACTTTCCACGCTCTTTAGCTGAAGTTTTACTCCATTTACCGAATGCTTTACGCGCAGCTTTTACTGCTTTATCAACATCTTTTTCATCTGCTTCTGCCACTTCTGCTATCTTTTGTTCGGTAGCAGGATTAACAGTATCAAAATATTTTTTACTGTTTGGTTTTACAAATTTTCCATCAATAAAAAGGTCATATTGTTTTTCCAGCTTAATATGTTTGGTATCTTCCGGAGATGGTGCATAAGCCCAATCGGTTACAAAATCAAGTCCTGCTTTTGTTTCTAATTTTTTGCTCATTTTTTGTGTCGTATTGAGTTACCCTGTCAGGGGTTTTATAAAATTTAATCTTTCGAAAAATAATCTGCACTTTGATAAATCCCTGTTGTTTCTTTTGCTATCTGCATCAGCACATCATTTGCCAGGCTGCTGGCGCCAAAGCGGAACCATTGATTAGTTAACCAGCCACCGCCCAATGTTTCTTTTACCATTACTAAGTAATGCAATGCAGCCTTTGCAGTAGAAATACCACCTGCAGGTTTCATCCCCACCATTCTCCCTGTTTTGTAGTAATAGTCGCGGATAGCTTCCAGCATCACTAATGTAACAGGCATAGTGGCAGCAGGAGAAATTTTTCCTGTTGATGTTTTTATAAAGTCAGCACCGGCATACATGGCTATTTCGCTTGCTCTGCGCACATTATCAAGTGTAGAAAGCTCGCCTGTTTCAAAAATCACTTTTAACCTTGCTGCACCGCATGCTTCCTTGATTTCAGCTATTTCATCAAAAACATAATTGTAATTGCCTTTCAGAAATTCGCCACGGGAAATAACCATGTCAACTTCATCTGCACCATTTTCAACAGCAAATTTAGTGTCGCTTATTTTAATTTCCCGGGTCGACTGACCACTCGGAAAGGCAGTAGAAACAGAAGCCACCTTTACAGAAGTCCCTTTTAACGCATCTTTAGCCGTTTTTACCATTGTTGGATAAACACAAACCGCGGCAACGGTTGGCAAACCAGGTATAACATCATGTAAATGTGCTGCTTTATAACACATCTGCTTTACTTTGCCTTCAGTGTCTTTCCCTTCCAATGTGGTAAGGTCAATCATATTTAAGACAAGTTTAAGACCATGCTGTTTCGATGATTTTTTAATACTTCGGGTAGTAAATCTTGCAACACGTTCTTCTATTCCCACCTGGTCAACCGCAGGTGTATTCCTGAAGTCAGGCAATATAATTCTTGTACTCATTTGTTTTATTTTCAAGTAGATGAGCAAATATATTCAAAAAACTTAAAAGCTGCCACAGATTCACAGATTATAATTTTTGTAAATCTGTGAATCTGTGGCCAAAATACATAGCCCGGTACGTACAAAGAAAGTTGAGAAATCATAAGGCAATTAATGCTCTGTTCGCGAAACCTTTTATGCTTTTCTTCGTTAAATGTATGCGTATGAGGAAGCCGGGGCATGGATAGATAGATACTTACTAAAACTTTTTGAAAATGAAGAAAAGTTACACTCCGGGGTCAAAATTAAAAGTTTACTTTCTCCTTCTTCTCGCATCCGTTCTTTTCTCAGCAACCCTTTTTGCACAGCAAAAACAGTTCCTTAATGGGCAGGGAATAAAAAATCATCCTTTCTTAACAAAAGAAAAAATTTTGAAGGATTACCAAGCCAAACATCCCCAGGCGATGCCGCAAAAGAAAAAACAACAATTACCTCCTTTTTTCAGAAACAGGGATAAAAATACTATTTTATCAACATCCGAATTAAAGCAATCAAACCAGTCTGTAACCGATGGAAGCCGTAGCGAATGTATATACACCAACAGTTTTTTTTATTACAGTAATGATTCTGCTGCTTGTGGATATTACAACTGGTGGGGGAATTCATCTCATTGTATTGGTACTAATACCTTGATGGGATTCTATATTGATTTTTCTACCTGCATGGCCTACGAAACTAACCAAATCACTGTTCATATTGATTTCGGAGACGGAACAGACACACTAATAAATCCTCAATATCAGGATAGTTTATACGGGTGGGGATGGACTGACAGCACTTCTTTCTATTCTTCGATTTATCATACCTATTCCGACACCGGCAGTTTTGTTCCAGAATATGTTATTACAACTTATGATGGATATTCCGATTCCAGTTCCTATTATTATTATTATTACTGTAATGGAATTATTCATGTTACAGCACCTTGCAGCCAATCACCAGATATAATAAATTTTACTGCTGAAGTTGATTCTTCATTTGGGTATTATTGTTATGACCACTCGGCATATTTTTCTCTTTCTTTGTTTGCTCCCGATCCCAATTTTTACCTTCCCAATGCAGATACTGTAATGGTTCTTATTGACTATGGCGATGGCAACAACTTTACTTATCAGTTACCCTTAACTTACTGGTACTGGAACGCAATAGCCCCAATAGTTTATTTTGGGGACAGCCATACTTATTTACAAACTGGAACCTACCAGGTAAATGTTCTCGTAACTTTTCCAGACGGAACAACGGCAACGGCAACTTCAACTGTATCATTCTCAAATTGTGTTCAATTCAGCGGAAAAGTCTTCATGGACGAAAACCAAAACTGCTTGCAGGATGGGAATGAGCAAGGAGTTCCGTGGGCAATTTTGGATGTAATAATGGACTCAACTTCGTCTTATCCATATTGGTACGATTGGATATTTACTGATTCGCTTGGTAATTTTACATACTCAGTACCAGCAGATGCCGGCAATGGAAAAATTATGATTGATACAATGTATCAATATTATTCAATAACATCGCTTCCTCTTCTGTGTCCTTCAGCAGGATATTATTCTTTTAATTCATCAACTCCAACAAGTGATAATGATTTTGCGCTGGTTTGTCAATCGGGTTATGATATGGAAGGATGGTTGTGGGGCTGGCGCTTCCGTCCAGGTTTCCAGGGGTATTTATATCCATATTTTTCCAATTTCAGTTGCGATGATGTAAGTGGTACGGTAAAACTTTTTTTGTCCAATCTGAACATTATGACCATAGACAGCGTATCTCCTGCACCAAGCCTTATTGCAGGGGATACCGTAATCTGGCAATTTAATAACCTTAACATTCAAAGCTGGTGGAATTATGCTACAGTTTATGTAACAACAAGTCTTTCCGCCCAAATCGGAGATACAGTTGTTGCCACACTATTACTTGAACCTCTTGCTGGTGATGTTAATCCTTCCAATAATATCATACGAGATACCATTATTATCAGCAATTCCTGGGATCCCAATGAGAAGAAAGTTTCCCCACAAGGAATAGGAAGCGATGGCCTCATAGGTAACAATGAAACACTCGATTATGTAATTCATTTTCAGAATACCGGAAGTGATACCGCTTATAATATTTCCGTAGTTGATACTATAAATCAAAACCTGGATGTATCCACGCTGAAAATTATCTCCAGCAGCCATTATTTAAATTATCAGCAATTGGATGATAACGTGGTACAGTTTTATTTTCCATACATCATGCTTCCTGATAGTGGACAAAATCAACAGGCAAGCAATGGTTATGTCGCTTATGAGATAAAAGCAAAACCCAATTTGCCAGAAGGTGCTCAAATTACCAATACGGCTTATATTTATTTTGATTACAACGAGGCAGTAATTACTAACACTACACTGAATACGATTTCTTTATTTACCGAAGTTGCTGAGATGAATAAGCTTCACGATAATAGTTTTATCATATACCCAAACCCAACACCAGGAGACGTTTTTCTGAAAATAAACGGGAATGTTGAGAGCGAAATAACTATCACTGATGTGGTTGGAAAAATTGTTTTCAAAACAAATACAAAAAATTCATTCATACAACTGATGCTTTCTTACCTCAATAATGGAGTTTATTTTGTTACTGTTAAAAATGAAAATTCCCTATTGACGCAAAAACTGTGTATCTCTTCTGCAAAATAAGTTTAAGTATATAGTGCATTTTCTTTAAACCTTGTCCCATTACTTTGGAGTTCAATCATTGATTAAAAATATTAAACTATTTTTGATAGCTGCTTATCAAAGAAAATAGTTAATCATGCCTTTTTTCTGTATTCTTTCAACTTCTTTTCTATTCTGGATTCAGGCCATTTCGCAGACAACAGACCCTTACAAATATATCTCAACCCTGAGGTTTGATAACAGGTACCAGGATTATTTTATCGGCAAACAGGAGCAGCTATTCCCTGTTTCATTTTCATTTAATACTACACAGGATGGGAATAATGATGGAAAAATAAATGTGGAAGATGCCTGTGAAAACATTGTAAAATATGCAATTGGAGATAGTATTTATGGAACCGGAAGAACGGGCATAGCCAATAGAGGGCCTAATGATCAACGACCATCAGTATATTTCCATTTTGTCAAATCAGAAAATTATGATGTCTATGAATATTGGCTTTATTATGCTGATAATGATTACCTCAATAACCATGAGCATGACTGGGAAAAGTATTTTGTTTATGTAAAAGAAAACGCACCTGTTTATGTGAGAATCAGCAGTCATAACAAATTTAATTTGTTTTATTGGGCGGAATTGTTAAAAGATGATAAACACATCATTATTGGAGTAAAAGGTGGCTCACATGCAATGCATAATAAAGATAAAAAAGGAGTGCAGATACGTTATAATGGCGAAATTTCAAAGAGGAAAGGCCGGTTAGATACCGGGGATAAAAAAATTTCTCCCTGGAAAATATATAGCAATGATGCTGGTGTAAAGGATGTTATTCCTTATTTGCAGCAGCCAGATTGTTTTTTTCATGGTGATCCTGTTTATATGACTGTTCCTGTATTATCCAGCAGTAAAGAATGTGAGAAATGCAGCAAAGCCCCCTGGAAGCGTGAGGAATGGGAGCATCCGCCAAAACCTTGATTGAGTTATATATCTTCCCAATAGGTGAGTATTCTTATTTCAAGTAATTGATCTATTGAACATGGATAACTGACAAATTTCTATCCCTTCCTTTATTCAGAATACGCAAATCCAACATTATTTTTTATGTTTTTTCACATAATAAACAGTTAAATATTAACTGATTATATGTGTTTATAAACTATTAACATGAATTTTGTTAATAAAAATAGTTGCATTGTGAAAAATATTGTTTTTTCTTCGATGCCAAAATATCTAAAATAGAAACAGAAAACATATAAAAATGCGCAAACTATCGCTACTATCTATTTCTCCGAATTATTATAACAAACAGCATTAACCTCTAAAATCAAAACCCAATGAAAATCGATACATTTTTTAATTTAATAGATAATATAAGGCATCCTTTCGCTGTTCTTATTACCTCGCTGAGCATATCTGTAAACGCCTACGCTCAAACCAACCCTACCCCGCAAACACCACCATTTTCGCAAAATTTTGGCACCACCACCTTTACTTCTTCCCCAACAGGCTTTGCCTGCTGGACAATAAACAGCTCACCAGCCGGTTCACAAGCTACTGCCGAAAGCAGCACCACCAATGGCAATGCTTCTATAACTGCTGCCAGCACTTCACAAACCACCGGTGGCTGCTATGGTTATGCAACAAGCAGTAACGGGCGGTTTTACATCCAAACCAGCAGCAATGCCACCAATGGTACCAACCAACTGGCAGCAGCCATTGATGCTACAGGACTTGGAAACATTGTTGTAGCTTATGATGTTGAAATGATTTCGGCCAATCCGCGTACTATCGGAGTAGTATTGCAATACCGACTTGGTACTTCCGGCTCATGGACAACGGTAAGCGGTAGTGTATATGCTCATAACAGCAGCGACAGGAGCAACGGCAATATAGACAGTTATAATTTAACCCTGCCGGCTT
>JAHEXZ010000051.1 GCA_023251835.1 Bacteroidota bacterium
TGTTTTTTTACCGGATATAAATACCTCAGATTTTCTGCTGTTATCTCTAAATTTTATTGCATTTGAAATAAGATTCCTGAAGAGCTGAGTTATCAAAACAGGATCCCCGTTAATTGAAGAAAGTTCATCAATTTTAATTATTGCACCTGATTCATTTATTGAACCAGCCATTTCACTTAAAACGTTTTCTAATAAAGCATTCGGGTTTATTTTTTCAAAAGGTCTTATTTTGTTAAGCCGGGAATATTCAAGGAGACTTTGAATAAGGTTCCGCATCCTTTGTGCTCCATCAACAGCAAATTTTATAAATTCCCCTGCTTCTGCATCAAGTTTATCTTTATATCTTTCCGCCAGTAATTGTACATAACTGGTAACCATACGCAGAGGTTCCTGCAAATCATGTGATGCAATGTATGCAAACTGCTGTAAGTCATTATTTGACCGTATTAATTCATCAGATTTTTTTTGCAGCTCATTTTTTGATTTCTCAATTTCCTCTACTTTCCCTGCTAATTTTTCTGTAACTCTTATTCGAGAAATAAATATGGGTATAATTAATGCCTCAATAGTGATTATTGAACCGATAAAGAAGCCAAAACTAATTGTTGGATTGGTAATTGGAATAAAATAAGCTGCGCAGATAAATACAATACTAAAAAAAACATAAAACAGGAGATGAGTGATTTTTTTGAAATAAGCATTCAGTATTACAATAACAACTACAAACAAAAGAAGAAACTCTGAGGAAAAATTATTAACTGCGGTCAGATAACTCTGATGAAACGTAACAAAATATATAAGTCCATACAAAAAACAAGTAAAGTGTTCTTGAATATAATGACTTGAAAAGGATAACAGAAGTGTTATCAGCATTATAAAAACACCAATTATTCTTATATAAAGAGGATCAATAGCACCCGGAAGGTATATTTTATAAATTAATCCCCATGCGGAATATAAAATTATTCCAATGATTAATAATATCCTATCTGCCTTCAAATCTTTGTTATACATAACCGCTTTTTCCGATTAGTTTTTGTAGAGAGAACAGCAGAAGCCAAGTTATTCCCATACTTGTTTTTTGTAACAATTCTACATTAATGATAAAGGATATTAGATAAGTTTTCGATGAACCCCAGTGAATATCAGTTGAAGATATTATAAAAATCAGGTGGGAGATTTACATGAACGAAGGAGGGTATGAATGACAATTTTCGGGGAGCGGACTAAAATAAATGAAAAAAGTCGGAACAATGCCGAGAAAAACACTGTCAATGTTGCGTAATAAATTCCCCAAGAGCATTTAAATAATTCTGGAAGCCCACTGTTTGAGGAATAGTGCTATGCCCTGCTCCTTTTATCCGATGTGCTTCTTTATAGCTGCCATTGTAATTATTATAAACAACGGCACCATGAGTATCAATATTTAAAAAGTTATCATCTTCGCCATGAATCCAGAAGAAAGGCTGTTGTACTTTTTTAATTTGTTCAGCATTATCAATTTTTAAATCAGTAAAAAATGCACCCGGCATCACAAGCCCGGAGGCATCCTGAACCATAACTTCCGCAGAAGCAAAAGGAGCTTCCAACAGTAATTTACAAGGCTTCATACTATAGTTCCCGGCACTAAGTTTAGTAGCCGGTGCAGAGCCCATACTAAAGCCATAGATTACCAGACGATTATCTGTCAATCCTTTATTTTTTAACCATTTTAGTGCCGCATCCACATCAGCATATAATCCATCTTCCGTTGGTTTTCCCTCTGATAAGCCATATCCTCTGTAATCAATCATCAATACACCAAAACGGTTTTTGGACTTTATATTAGCCAATAACTTTGCCCGTTGCCAGTAAAAATCCATGTGTTCTGCATTTCCATGGCAATACATAATCACAGTATCAATAGCTATACGGTTTATACTTCCTGTATATATAGCATATATTTGTGTAGCGCCAGATTCATCCGGAGCCTGTGATGAAAGCTGAAAAATATGAATCAGGCTATCGGGTATCTGGTAAGATACATCCAGCCTAAAATCCGTATCACCAGTGTAGTTATCTAATTTATATTCAGTAATTTTTGTAATATTCGGATTAAACAGATTATCATCCAACCGTAAGCAGGACGTGAGGCTTGTTATAATAAGTGCAATGAAATATAGTTTTTTCATTATTTTTTAAAATTTATAGGTATACCCCAGATATATACCAAAAGCTCCATGTTTACGAAATGGGCTTTGGTAATCAACTACTAATTTTTCGTTTGACAAATTCGGAGCAATAACTTTTATTTCAATGTTAAAATTCCATTTCTTTCCTGCAAAGCTATGTCCTAAAGATGGCATAAATATCCAATGATTTTCTTGTTTAATATCAAAAGCCCGTTTTCCTGATAGTTCAAACCAATTATCACAACTTAAATAAACAAGATTTTTATGCTTACCATATTCCCAAAACGCATTAACAGCCAGTTGAGGATAAAATTTGTAAGCACTTTTGTTCCTGTAAATAATATTTGCAACAGGTGTTATGCTAATAGCCGGTATGTAGATATTTTGCTTTGTTATTTGCTTGGTAGCACCCAATTCTGTTTGCAGATTTCCGTATAAGGCAGAAGTAACATTAAGTGAAGCAAACCCTGTTAACGTGCTATCAATACCGTACCCATAATTAGCTGTTAAAAAAGGAATTGGAATAACGGCTGTTCCATAGCTGATTAAAGGCCCTCCCATAGTTGCTGAAGCTGCATGCTGTTTTTTATCCAAGGGTTTTACATATTTTACAGCAGAACAGCCACAAAAGAGAGGGATACAGATACTAAACAGCAGTTTAGAGTACATTTTATTTTCCATATATATATGGATGCAAATATAATTCTATTTACCCGAAAACTCATTACCTTTGTTCGCACATGAGAGACGTATTTTATACCATATTAATTGTTTGGGTGCTATGGCGAATAGTTAATAGTATCAGTTCATATAAATCCAAACAAACCAATACAAATAGCAGTTTTTCTTCTTCTAATAACAAACATAAAAAAGGTGAAACCTCGGTGGATTATGTTCCTCCTGTCAAAAAGAAAATCAAAGACGATGAAGGCGAATATGTTGATTATGAGGAAATAGGTTAATTACCTTATATTTGTGCTTTGGCAAATTTCTAACCGGTTTCTACCTAAAAAAAATATAATTACGCATGAAAAATATTGATTTAAAAAAGTTTCTACCCATAGCAACTGCCATTGTATTATTTGTTGCATTAACATACGGTTATTTTACTCCCTTACTAAAAGGCAAAGTGATTGTACAGAGCGACTTAGTTTCTGTAACAGGTATGGCAAAAGAAACTAATGATTTCAGGGATCAATATCATGAAGAGGCACTATGGACCAACTCCATGTTTGGTGGTATGCCAACCTATCAAATATCAGTAAGGTATCCTAACAATCTTATTCAATATTTACGCACAGATGCCCTTCTCGGAATGAAGAACCCAGCTCATATTGTTTTCACTTACTTATTGGGTTTTTTTATTTTGTTACTGGTATTAAAAATTGACCCCTGGCTGAGCATCTCAGGGGCAATTGCCTTTGCCTTTTCTGCCTATTTCTTTATTATTATTGACGCTGGACATACAAGTAAAGCTCTGGCCATAGGCTATATGCCTCTTGTTTTTGCAGGAATTATTCTGATAAACAGAGGAAAGTATTTAATCGGAGGTGCATTAACAGCTTTATTTTTAGCATTGGAATTATTATCCAACCACGTACAAATTACTTACTACTTTTTCCTGTTTCTGGGCGTGTATCTTATTTTTGAGTGGGTTCCACGTATTAGAAATAAAGAATTCAACGTTTTCTTAAAAAGCTTTGCAACTTGTATAGTTGCGGGAATTATTGCCGTAGGATGTAATATCACTAATTTATTAAACACTTCTGATTATGCATCAGTAACTATCAGAGGTGCTTCTGAACTATCATCCGATCAAGGAAATAAAACTTCAGGTTTAGATAAGGATTATGCTACACAATGGAGTATGGGGGTATCAGAAACTATGACACTAATGATTCCCGGCTTTAAAGGCCGTGCTTCCGATATTCCGGTAAGTAAACACGAAAGTGCTTTAAAGCAGGTGGATCAACGATTTAAAGAAAGTATCGCAGGAACTCCACAGTATTGGGGCGATCAACCATTTACCATGTCACCCTATGCCGGAGCAATAGTTGTTTTTTTATTCATATTTGGATTATTCATCGTTGAAGGTCGCATGAAATGGGCCTTGCTTGTAGCTACCATTTTTTCTTTTTTGCTCTCATGGGGCAAAAATTTTATGCCTTTAACCGAATTCTTTTTAGACCATTTCCCATTGTATAATAAATTCAGGGCCGTATCTATGATATTGGTAATTGCCGAATTTACAATGCCATTACTGGCAATTCTGGCATTAAACAAATTATTCACAACTCCCAACTTTTTTACCCAAAAAGTAAAACTGGCTTTCGTTAATTATGAGGTAAGTGTAAAAAATGCCTTTTTTATTGCGTTTATACTAACAGGAGGATTATCATTGATTTATTACCTGGCTCCCGGTCTAACAGATTTATTTGGACAAGGAGAATATGACAGAATATACGATCAATTAGCCAAAAGCAATAGTGCTGAAATAGCACAGGAGTTTTTGGACAACTTAAAAATAGCACGCGCCAACCTCTTTAAAGCAGATGCTATCCGTAGCTTCTTTTTTATATTACTTGCTGCAATTACGCTCTGGTTATTTTTTAAATCAAAAATTAATAAGGCTGCTGTCACAGCAATAATAGCGGTTCTGATTTTTATCGACTTAGTTCAGATTGACAAGCAATTTGTAAACGATAGCAATTTTAAATCGAAACAGGAAGCGAAAGTACCATTTCCTATGACAACAGCTGATAAGGAAATATTAGAAGATAAAGATCCTGATTATCGTGTGCTGAATATTGCAGTAAATACATTTAATGAATCAGGAACATCCTATTATCACAAATCAATTGGTGGATACCACGCTGCCAAGTTAAGACGTTACCAGGATCTGATTGATCACCATCTGCAAAATAGTATTCAAAATGTAATGGGAACATTAAGAACACAACCCAATGATTCATCTTTGCGTGCAACATTTGCAAAGCAGGGGATATTAAACATGCTGAATACAAAATATATCATATATAATCCTGATGCAGCCCCTCTTCAAAATCGTTACGCATTAGGAAATGCGTGGTTTGTGCACGACATAAAAATGGCCAAAAATGCCGATGAAGAAATACAATTAGTTGGGGGAATTAATCCTGCATATACAGCCGTAATAAACGAAAAATTTAACACCGAGCTGGAAGGATTTACTCCAAAATCAGCTGATGCTACAGCAAAAATAAGATTAACTGAGTATAAACCCAACCATTTAAAGTACGAATCAGAAACAGCAACAGAACAACTGGCTGTATTTTCTGAAATTTATTACAATAAGGGTTGGAATGCCTATATTGATGGTGAACTAAAACCGCATTTTGGTGCTGATTATGTGCTGCGTGCAATACGCATCCCTACAGGTAAACACACTGTTGAATTTAAATTTGAGCCACACAACTATTATTTAGGAGAAAAAATTTCATTAGCTTCCTGTATTTTACTATTTGGCGCAATTGCTACTTCTGTAATTATTAGTTTAAGAAAAAAAGCAGCATAAATTAATTGCAGCCATTTGCCATGCTCCCTGGACATTAATTGAAACGGGAAAATTGAAAGGTGGTAAACAATTAACATCTTATAAATCTCTAAAAACCGACCTGTTAAATGCAGGAGCTGTTTGGAAAGATGAAGAGGTCGTTGTAGTAAAATGACTGTTTCCGAGAGCATATCCTATATAAGAAAACACAAGGGATTAGCTATTGGCAATGGCCTTATATTTCTGTTATTATTTACAATTCCTTACGCAGGTGTTGTACTGGCTGCTATAATTGCTCCTGTGGCTGCAACAATTGCTGTATTGGAATTAGAACTAAGTCAATAATTTCAGGGCGTTTATGAATAAAATAAAAATATCTGTAGTTTCTTATCTAAATTCAAAACCGTTTATTTATGGGTTGCAGCATTCATCTATAATGAATAATATAGAGCTGCAATTGGATATGCCGTCAGTATGTGCCGGCAAGCTGATAGATGGAAAAGTAGATGTAGGCTTAGTTCCTGTGGCAATACTACCTCAGTTAAAAGAATACCATATCATCAGCGACTTTTGTATAGGAGCCGAAGGAAAGGTGGCTTCAGTAATGCTTTACAGTAATGTTCCATTAAAGGAGATAAAATCTATACTTCTTGATTATCAGTCACGTACTTCAGTAACATTGGTAAAAGTACTCGCTATGTATTTTTGGCAAATATGTCCGCAATGGAAGCTAGCTACAGAGGGGTTTGAAAATGAAATAGCGGGAACAACAGCTGCCGTTATTATTGGCGATCGTACATTTGGATTAAAAGATAAATACCCATTTTCCTATGATTTAGCTGAGGAATGGTATAAATTTACCCGCTTACCTTTTGTTTTTGCCTGCTGGGTAGCCAATAAAAAACTACCCGATACCCTTATAGCTCAATTTAATGAAGCCTTGAAGTTTGGACTTGATAACCGCCCGATAATAATTGATGAATTATCAAAAAATAATAAATACCAGGTGGAGCTTTCGGAATACCTGCACCAAAGTATAAAATATGACTACAACAGCTCTAAAAAACAGGCTTTGGAATTATTTCTAAGCTATATTAGAAAAATTTCGGGTTAGCAGGTTTTTAATATTTCATAAAAAAGTGAAAAATGTAAACTTAAATTTTTTATGAGATAAGGCTTTTTTTATTATGTTTGCATTTAACTTAAAACAAAAATTAAATAAGTTTATATTTGATTGTCTTTTATACTGTATTTTCAGCTTAATACTTAATATCTTGGCTATGGTAAAAAAAATGATGTATTTGCCGGTTTTGTTGATGTTCTCAATGTATACCGTTTCTGCTCAAAAAGCTATACAAAAAAGTGAAGAAATGATAAAGACGTTTAATGCAGAACAGCGTTTTTACGCAGGTGATTATCAGGGATCTTTAAATGTTTATAATGATCTTTTAAAAACCAAGCCGAATGATGCAAATATGATTTTTCATATTGCCGAATGTTATTATAAGTTAGCTCAATATCCTCAGGCGCTTGAGAATGTAAAAAAAGCCAAAAGTATTGATGCAAAAGCCAATGAAGATATATCCTTACTGTTAGGAAAATTGTACCATATGGATGGTAACCTGGATGAAGCTCTTGCCGAGTTTACGGCTTATAAAAGTATGGTTACCGGAAAGAAAGCCCAGGAAAGTGATATAGACCTCCACATTTCCCAGGTGAATATGGCTAAAACATTAATGGCTACCTCTGTAAATGTTAAGATAGAAAATGCTACAGATATTATTAATTCAGAATATGATGACAAAACACCATCTGTAACTGCTGATGGAAAAACATTGATATTTACTTCCAGAAGGCCTGGAAAAACAAGTGCGTTGGATATTGAAGGGGATAAAAAGTACTTTGAAGACATTTATATAGCAAGATGGGATTCCATTAATAGAAAATGGGGAGCTGCTGAGTTGCTGCCTGGAAACATTAATACAGAAGGCCATGATGCCTGTAGCAGTATATCCCCAGATGGAAAAGAAATATATATCTATAAAAATGATGTTGATGCTGAATCCCGCGGTGGTGATATTTATGTGTCTAAATTAAGTTCTTCCGGCAAATGGGGTATCCCAAAATCATTGGGCAAACCAATAAATACTACTTATTTTGAAGGAGGAGCATGCATTTCACCGGATGGTAATACGCTTTATTTTGTGAGTGAACGTCCGGGTGGACGTGGTCATGCTGATATTTATATGTCGAAGCGTAAAGACCGTACAGCATGGGAGGTTCCTGTTAACCTCGGACCGGATGTTAACACTGCTGAAGATGAAGGAGGTATTTTCCTTGCTCCGGATGGCAAAACCCTGTTTTTTACTTCACAGGGGTTCAATTCAATGGGAGGATATGATATATTTAAAACTGTTTATGAGAACGGAAAATGGTCAAAACCGGTTAATTTGGGTTACCCTATAAATACTATTAATAATGATATGAGTCTTACTCTTTCTGCCGATGCACAAACCGGTTATTTTGCAAGTGACAGAAAAGGAGGCTTGGGAGATTTAGATATTTATAAAATAGATTTAATCCACTACCCCGTACTCGAAAAGGATATGAAATATAAAACCGATTCATTACCGGCAATGGGTATTTTAAAAGGCACGGTATTTAATGCAACAGATGGTACAGCACTTGAAGCTGAAGTTGTTGTTTTAGATGAAGCTGGTGCAAAAATAGGAAGCACTATGTCGAGCTCCGGCAGCGGTGATTATTTTCTCACACTTTCAACAGCTAAAACATACGAAGTTAAAATAGAACTCGAAGGGTATAAACCTATAAGCGAAAAGGTTGAAATTAAAGCAACAAAAGGCATAGGTTCTCCTACATTAGTAAAACACTATTTATTGTATAAGAACTAAGCAGAAATTGTTTTATTTCTTTTAAGGGGCTAAATTCAATAATTAATGGATTGTTGGAAAACCCGATAGCTATCGGGTGAAATAAAAACAACTTTTAGAATCCTACTTGAAAAAATTAAAGAACTGTCAATTACTGATACCTGCCCTCTTTTTAAACTCATTTATTCCCTCATCCAGCCAGCGCATATATTTCTGAATATCAGGGTTATAGTGTGCGGTTTCTTTTGTGAGCATTTGTTCATTGGTATCTATTAGCACGTACTGGGGCTGTGCATTGGTTTTATATATGCTTCCTTGCATATAGCTCCATTTATTACCGATAGTATTAATTGTAAAATCTCTCTCTCCAAGTTTTTTAATGGTTTTTTCATTTTCGGGCAGTTCTGTTTTATCATCCACATAAAGTGATACCAGAACTACTTCATTACGTAAGCGTTTATCTACTTCAGGGTTTGTCCATACCTGTGACTCCATTTTACGGCAGTTTACACAGGCCCAGCCGGTGAAATCTATCATCAGCGGTTTATTTACTTTCCTGGCATAAGCTAAGGCTTGAGCATAATCGTGAAAGCATGGTAATTCATTCGGACAGTGTTCTTTTGAATGACCTGTCTCACTTTCATTTTTTGTTGGTATAAAAGCACTTTTACTTCCAACCCCTTGTGGCGATTCGCTATAAAAATCAGGAGGAGGAAAACCGCTGATTAATTTTAAAGGAGCACCCCATAAGCCTGGGATTAAATAAAGTGTAAATGAAAATGTAAGAATTGCAAAAAATAAGCGGGTAACTGATAAGTGCTGTATGGGGCTATCGTGTGCTAATTTAATCCAGCCCATTAAATAAATGCCCAATAAGCCGAATATAACAATCCATAAAGCAATAAATATTTCACGGGTAAGAATGCCGGCTTGTACCACCAAATCAGCATTAGAAGCAAACTTAAGTGCCAGGGCAAGTTCTAAAAATCCCAATACCACTTTAACAGAATTGAGCCAGCCCCCCGATTTGGGTAATGTATTGAGCCAGCCAGGAAAAGCTGCAAATAAACCAAATGGAAGTGCAAGTGCAGTTGAAAAACCAAACATACCCCAAAATGGGCCTCCCAATCCTCCATTAACTGCTGCTTCTACCAATAGGGTGCCTATTATTGGCCCTGTACAGGAAAAAGATACTAATGATAAAGTAAAAGCCATAAAGAAAATGCCAATTAATCCGCCCCTGTCGCTTTGGGCATCTATTTTATTAATAAAACCTGATGGAAGCATAATCTCAAATGCGCCAAGGAACGAAATGGCAAATACCACTAATAACACAAAGAAAGCCAGGTTGAACCAAACATTAGTAGAAAGGGCATTAAGTGCATCCGGGCCAAATGCTTTAGTAACACCCAAACCAAGAAGTACATATATTATTATTATAGAAAGAGCATAAATAAATGCATTTGAAATCCCTTTTGCCCGTGTTTTGCTGCTTTTAGTAAAAAAACTAACTGTCATTGGTATCATAGGGAATACACAAGGGGTTAACAACGCTGCCAGTCCTCCCAGAAAACCGGTTATAAATAATGTCCACCAGCTTCTGCTGGTGGCAGTTTCTGTCTCTTCTATTTTCGGGGTAGAATTATTGCTGGATACGTTTGATTTTGAAGTATCAACAGTGGCATTTGCCTTTTTATTTCGTAGATGTAAGGCCTGATAGATAGAATTGGAATCACACTTACACGGTGCAATATCGGTTGAAGAAGCAGAACCTCCCCCAACACATGCTGTTGTGCCCTGAACATTAAAACTAAAACTAATGGTTGCTGGAGGCAAACATTGGCTTTCATTACATACCATAAATTCCAGATTCCCTTTTATCTCGATGGATTTGTCGGTTTTAAGCTTAATTTTTTGCTTAAAAATAGCCTGGTGCTCAAAAAATTGGAGTTCGAAATTCCATACCGGCTCAAATTTTTTAATCAATTTACTTTCAGTAGTAGGGCCTGTAAGCGTATAGCCATCGTCTGGAGTAAAATAGAAGGAAGTAGGGATAGGGCCTTCGTCACCATAGGATTTTTGGCCGTATAAGTGCCATGCATCATCTATTTGGGCTTTAAAAATTAATTCATATTCACAGTCATGAAGTTTTTTAGTTTTAAAATCCCATTTAACAGGAATATAAATTTGTGCATGAATGCTGGTGAGAATACCAATGCCTGATAATAGTAGCAGGCTTAATCTGAAAAAGTTTCTCATAGAATAGTACAGTTAAATCCCGAATTTATAAAGCTTTTTAGATTTTATTAAGGGTTAAAGATAAAAAAATAGCCCCGAAACTTCGGAGCTATTTTAAATAAATACCAGTAGTTTTAACATTTATTTTATTTCATGTATCCTGTGAATGGGTATTAGTACCCCTTGTTTTAATATTACCCTTTTATCTGTCACTCCCCAAACTGTAGTTTCTACTTGTTTTACCCCTTCCGAATCTTCAAACACAATTTTAATTTTATTGTGCTCCAGATTTCCCAGTTTCAAAGCTCTTTCGAGGTTTGATTGCCTGATTTTAATCGCATCTTTTGATGCTAAAACCTCGTTATCAGGAAATTTTAAGCCACGTATATTCTCTTTTTCAATAGAAAGCGGCCTGCTTATGTTTGTAGCGTTTGTCATGGTGCTATGGTTTTAGAGGTTAGTGGGAATAGTTATTTAAATAACAGATTTCAACGTATATAAAAAGAAAGCGTTACAATTTACATAAAAAACATTTTCAACAGTTTTCAACAACGGCATTTTGTTGATTTTCAGTAAGTTATTTTTTGTGTGATGAGAGATAGTTATACTTCTCCAAGAAACCCTTACGTTTTTCTTTATGAAAATTGAGCTTCTGCCTGATATATTTTCCGCGTTTTATCCGTAATCTTAAACCGTTCATCAATTCTGAGTCCTACCACCCATATAATTTTACCGGATGAGGTAATCAACCAGGTATTTTCTTTCTGGTAAAGTGATAATTTATTATCAATAAAAAAATCGCTCAACTTTTTTTTTCCTTTCATGCCTAAAGGATAAAATGCGTCCCCCTTCCGCCATTTTCGTACTTCTAATGGAAATTGAAGTTTTTCGAAATCCAACATAGCTATTGAGTTAGTAGTTGATACCCGATAGCTATCGGGTTGGTAGTTGGTAGTTGGTAGCGTTTGAAATTTTAGTCTAAGTTTATCTGTTAATAGTTCTGTTTGTTCTTTACTGATTTTAAATTCGGATACTTTTTTTATTTTTTCACTTGTCAGCTTCTGAATGATTAATGTTTCCCTGTCTTTTATTAGTCGATGTGTGGCGGAGAAAAACTGCTTTCCGGGTTCTCCATCAAGCCCGGTTATAATTTCTTCAATTGTACTTGTGTTAAATTGATAAGGCTTTAGAAATTCATATAAATATGTATTTAATGGAAAAAGTTTTTTTAGCGAACGTATAGAAATTGTTATACCTTCTTTTTCGGATTTTACAATTGTGTTACGCTTATTTTCGATTTCATTTCTGTAAACAGATTCTACTTCGTATAAATGTCTAATGGTATCACCTGCAGTTTTTTCAAAATTCGGATTTAATTCTTTCAAGACTGGAATAATATGGTGACGGATTTTATTTCGTGTATATTTATCGGAAATGTTGCTGCTGTCTTCCCGGTAATTTAGTTTATACTTTTGAGCATAAGTTTGAATTTCTTTTTTTGTGGCAAATAGCATTGGGTGTATAATAAAACCTTGTTTAGGCAATATGCCATGTAAGCCTGAAATACCGGTTCCTCTTATTAAATTAATAAAAAGTGTTTCAACAGAATCATCAAGATGATGGGCTGTTGCTATATAATTATAATTATACTGTTGTCTTATTTCTTCAAACCAGCGATAACGTAGTTCGCGTGCGGCCATCTGAATGGACAATTTATTCTTTTTAGCATAAACATTGGTTTTAAACAGTGTATTATAAAAAGGCACATTGTAGCTTGTTGCAAGTGCTTCAACAAACTCTTTATCTTTATTACTTTCTTCACCGCGCAATTGAAAGTTGCAGTGCGCAATTCCAAATGTCAATTTTGATTTATAAAATAAATCACACATCACAACGGAATCAATACCCCCGCTTACGGCCAGCAGAAGCCGGTCATTCAGATTAAAAAATTTTTCTTTTTTTATATGGTTTACGAATGATGAAAGCACCGGTTGTTCTATTATATTTAATAACTGATGTTACGTAATGCTAATCTAACTGGCCATTAATGGCATATTCTGTTGTTGCGTTGTTTAAGACAGTTTTGGCTACAAATATACTGTTTCGCTCAGTTTTGGCAACAACGTTCATTCCTAAAATTGTGAATTGGTATGTGCTTCATTTGGTTAAGATATATTGCAAGCTACGTAGTACTTTGTATACATTTTGCACGGTGGCATTAATATCCTGGATATTTCGGTGCTCTGCACCTGTTTATAGATGTCGCTATTTTATTTATCTACAAATATTTTGCGGCTCTGCCGCCCTGAAGTTATTAGGTAATGTAGCGGCAGAGCCGCGAAATATTTGTAGATTTTACGATTTTATGATTTTAAGGTGCATCGCACCGAAATACCTACACATCAATTTTTGCGTAACAGCAGTTAATAACTGATGTTACGCAAAATTTATATCTAATTCAGAATATCTCGATATTTCCACCTGTCATTTCGAACGCAGTGAGAAATCTTGTCAATCAATTGCAAAGATTTCTCTTCCTGCATTCAGCAGGATTCGAAATGACAATGATAGTGATTATGAATTATTTAAAGCTGTCACTTTTATTGTCTTTTTGAGAAAATTACCCTTCTCTCTTTATCAATTCTCTTGTCCATTACAAGTATAAAAGTCTATCATTTTTAAATCTTTTTCTTTGCGTAACATGACGTATTAAGTTAGATTTAGCACAAATTTAACTATTTCAATACTTCAAACATTGCTTTTGCTTTTAATAAACACTCTTCGTATTCATTTTCTGCATCCGATTTATTGGTGATGGCACCGCCAACCATAAAAGAGAGGTATTTATTTGCCTGGTTATAGAGTATGCTGCGAATAACCACATTAAAATCAAAATCACCATCAGGATTAATATAACCAACAGTTCCCGAGTACAGTCCTCGTTTGGTGTTTTCATATTTTTCAATCAGTTTCATAGCATTAACTTTGGGAGCTCCTGTCATTGAACCCATAGGAAAAGTGCTTTTGATAATGTCAGTAAATGTAATTGTGTCTTTTAGTTCACAGCTTATGGTAGAAATCATTTGATGCACCTGTTTGAAGCTATAGATACCAAAAAGCTCATCAACATTTACAGTTCCCCGCTTTGCCAGTTTTGACAAATCATTGCGCACCAGGTCAACAATCATTACATTCTCACTTTTTTCTTTTTCACTGTTTCTTAATTCTAATTTGAATTTTTGATCTTCATATGGAACAACAGAGCGTTTGGCTGTTCCTTTAATGGGTTGCGAAATTAAGTTATTTGAATGTTTCCGGATAAAGCGTTCGGGGCTTGCACATATCAGGTAATGGTTGTTAGTCGTATAAAAGGCACTGAAAGGAGCTTGAGAAATTATATTTAATTTTTTAAAAATGTCAACAGTATTAATTATTGCATTTTCAGCAAAGAACTCCTGGCAAAAGTTAACTTCATAAATGTCGCCTTTACCGATATGTTGCTTTAATTGATTTACAGAATTGATATATTCTTGCTTTGTAATTCTTGAAAGTATAGTTGGCTTATATTGAGAAATAAAGGATGAGGCAGCCTCAACTTCATTTGAAGGAGAAGATTGGTCAAAAGCCAGGTGATAAATAGTTTCTGCTTTTTCTTTTGTTACACAACCATCATCATAAAAAACAGTAAGTCTGTTGTTTTCTATTTGCAGTATAACTTCAGGTATAAAAAAATGAAGGAATGGAAATCCTGTATTGTCAATGTTGTCAGAGCTTAGCTGCTCAATTTCATTTTTCAGGTCGTAACTCAGGTATCCAAATAACCAACTATTTTTTTTTTTATAACAGAATTCCTGTAATTGTTCCAAAGCATTATTATTATTACTATCGACAAGCAGCTCAGCCGTGGCTCCAACAGCAATAATTTTATCCGAATACAGGCGCTGATTTTTATTTGACTGAGAATTAGAGTCTAAAATACATAGAGGATCATAATGCTCATTTAAGCCATCAATATTGAGTTTCTGGTTGTATGGTGAATGTGGATATGTTATTTTTTTTAGCATGTACAAAGATAGATTTTCATTGGGATTATCATATAGTACTTTATAATTCCTTGCCTGCAATTTCTTCCCACCTGATGTCCAACTGGCTTTTTCTAATTAAAGATACCTATAAACTCCTTATTTGATAATTGATACAGAAGATTTCGTGTTAAAATTTCAAAATAGTTTTTATCCGTTTTAAATGTTCAAAAAATAAAGTTTTCAACAAAGTGGTAAATTGTGGTAAAAAGTGGGAAATTTGTTTTTATTTTTACGGCTCGAAGGAAAAAACAATGAACAGTTTATTTGGTGTATATGAGTGTAATGCTGATGCAAAAGGGCGTGTAATGCTTCCTGTTGCATTTAAAAAACAGCTTACCAAGGCACTGAAAGCTGGTTTTGTGATGAAGCGTAGCATTTTTAGCAAATCGCTGGAACTGTATCCAATGGCTACATGGAATGAAATGGTGAAGGATGTAAATAAGCTGAACAAGTTTGTGAAAAAGAATGTAGAGTTTATAAGGATGTTTAACTATGGTGTAGTGCCTGTAGAATTGGATGTTTCCGGACGGCTGTTGATTCCTAAAGATCTCATGACGTTTGCTGGTATTAGCAAAAATGTAACAATGGCTGCTGCAGGAAACGGAATAGAGATATGGGATACAAAAGCTTATGAGAAGTTTATTAACGACAGCACTGCCAATTTTGAAAAACTGGCAGAGGATGTAATGGGTGGTATTAATCCATCACCGGAAGAGTAAATGCACTACCACGAACCTGTTCTTTTAAAAGAATGTATTGATGGGTTGAACATTAATCCTGAAGGCATTTATGTAGATGTTACTTATGGGGGTGGCGGGCATTCTAAAGAAATACTTAAACATCTGACAACGGGAAGGCTTTACGCATTCGATCAGGATGAAGAAGCATTGAAGAATAGATTGGCAGATGAGCGGCTTGTGCTAATCAAACAAAATTTCAGGTATCTGAAAAATTTTTTGAAACTGTACAACGCACTGCCTGTTGATGGATTGCTTGCTGATTTGGGTGTTTCCTCTCATCAGTTTGATCAGGCTGAAAGAGGTTTTTCTACACGCTTTAATGCAAAGTTGGACATGCGTATGGATCGTAACACTAAACATACTGCAGCAGATATATTAAATACTTATAGTGAGGAAGAGTTGAAGCGCGTATTTAAATTGTATGGAGAGCTTGATAATGCAGGTAAGTTAGCGTATACCATATCTCATGTAAGAAAAGAAAGTGTTATAGTAACAGTTGATGATTTAAAAAATGCAATAGGAGGATGTGTGAAACGAGGACGGGAGAATCAATATTATGCACAGGTATTTCAGGCGCTTCGCATAGAAGTGAATAGAGAGTTGGAAGCTCTTGAAGAATTACTGATACAAAGTATAGAGGTGTTGAAGCCGGGCGGAAGATTAGTAGTTATCTCTTATCATTCCTTAGAAGATCGGTTGGTTAAGAATGTAATGCGTAGCGGAAAAATAGATGGTGAGCTGGAAAAAGATTTTTATGGGAATCCGCTAACACCATTTAAAGTAATAACACGTAAGCCGATAGTGCCAAGTGATGCAGAGATAGAAAGAAACAGCAGGGCTCGTAGTGCAAAGCTGAGAATAGCAGAGAAAGTGACTTCGCTCAACTTCCTTTAAAAGGTGGAGTAGTTGTAAAAAAATTAAAAAAACAGGTGGAAAATAAAAAAACGGACATTAAGAATAGCAACAAATTTCGTGAGTCCCCTTTGCCTAATGATGACAGTAGTAAAGATGAAGTTACTAAGGCTGTTCGCGCCTCCTCCCCGAAAGAGAGTTCCTTTGTCGGACGGGCAGGGGCGGGTGGGGGACTTATACGTTCGGTTGCAAGCGTTGTAAGTGGAAGTTTTCTTTCAAAAGAAGCAACCATAAAAAATTTTCCATTTGTTTTTTTTCTGTCATTTCTGGCCATCTGTTATATCGCAAATGGTTATTATGCCGATGACCAGGTAAGAAAAGTAAATAGTTTGAGTAATGAAATTAACGAATTAAGAACTCAATATATAGTAGTAAAAGATTCGTTGGTAATAAAAAGCAAACAAACGGAAGTCGCTAAGGTTTTGGCAGCACAGCAAACAGGTATAGTAGAAAGTGTGGTGCCTCCAAAAAAAATAGTAATAGCCCCTCCTGGCATCCCCCAGGGGGATGAAGAACAAAGTGTAAAGGGAAATTGGTTTAAATAAATTGATATTAATATAATAATCTTTCCTCTCTCCTCACGCTTGCGTTGAAACTACAGCATAGGCGTATGAAGAGGGGATTAAGGGAAGATATCTAATGGAAATAAAAAAGGACATATTGTGGCGCATTTACCTGATGTATTTCTTCATCTGTCTTTTTGGTGTAGCGATTATATACAAAATATGTGTTATACAGTTTTCAGAAGGTAATATGTGGCGCTCCAAATCAAGTAACTTTTCTACGAAACTTTTTGATGTTGAAGCTATACGTGGCAATATATATGATAACAATGGTATTCTGTTAGCAACCTCATTACCATATTATGAAGTTGGAATGGATGTAAATACGGATGCAATTACAGACGATATATTTTATGATAATGTTGATTCTCTAGCATATTGCTTTGCTAAGTTATTTAAGGATAAGCAACAAAAAGAATATAAACAAATACTTGTAAAAGCCCGAAAAAGTGGGGACAGATGGGTAGCGCTTCAACGAGGGGTTCCTTATTCTGAACTTCAGCAGTTAAAAAAATTTCCTCTTTTGCGTAAAGGACGTAATAAAGGTGGGTTTACTTATATCCAGACTAATAAACGTGAACGGCCTTTTCAAAATCTTGCTGCGCGTACCATTGGGAAATATAATGAAGCCGGAACAGGTAAATCATATGGTTTGGAAGTAGCATATCATAGTTATCTCAAGGGAGAAAGTGGCAAACGTTTAATGCAAAAAATTGCAGGAGGGGTTTGGAAAGAAATTAATGATGACGAAGACGATATAACGCTGGAGGATGGAGCCGATGTTGTTTCGACTATTGATATTAATATACAGGATGTAGCTGAAAATTCTTTGAAAGACTGTTTAAAGAAACATGGAGCCGCTTATGGATGTTTAGTGTTAATGGAAGTAAAAACAGGAGCTGTAAAGGCTATTGCTAACCTTACCCGCAAAGATTCTACGACTTATGTGGAAAATCTGAATTACGCTGTGGCGTACGCAACTGAGCCTGGCTCTACATTTAAGCTGGCATCATTGATAACTGCAATGGAAGATGGTTATATCGATTTGGGTGATGAGGTGGATATTGAAGATGGTACGCATAAGTACTATTCCAGTGTGATGAAAGATTCGCACCGCCCGGAGAATAGTGAAGTAACTGTTCAGGAAATATTTGAACAAAGTTCAAATGTGGGTGTTTCAAAAATAATAACACGCTATTATTCAAAGGACCCACAACGGTTTGTTGATCGTTTATGCCAGATGAATCTGAATACACCTTTAAAAATAAGTCTTCCGGGAGAAGCAGCACCACGTATTAAGAATATAAAAGACAAAGATTGGTCTGGAACTACTTTGCCCTGGATGAGCATTGGCTATGAGCTAACGGTTACTCCTCTGCAAACACTTACATTTTATAATGCTATTGCAAATAATGGCAAAATGGTACGTCCGATGTTTGTAAAAGAAATTCGTAAGCGGGGTAAGACAATTAAAGTGTTTGAACCTGAAATTATCAATGCTTCGGTTTGCTCACAACCTACTATTGATAAAGCAAAAAAGATGATGGAAGGTGTGGTTGCAAATGGTACTGCTAAAAGTCTTAAAAGAGCCGACTATAAAGTGGCGGGAAAAACTGGTACAGCACAGATTGCAAAAGGAGGCGATTATAAAAAAGGTGGTGTAAGTTATCTGGCCTCATTTGTAGGTTATTTCCCTGCAGATAATCCTAAGTACTCATGTATTGTTGTGGTAAGTGCTCCAACGGGTGATTCATATTATGGTGGTGCAGTTGCCGGGCCGGTATTCAAAGATGTAGCAGATAAAGTGTATTCCACAAGCTTGGATATTCATAAAGAAATTAATGCTGTTCAACCGCTATATGCTACAAGAACTCCTGTAATTAAAAGCGGCTCAAGGGAAGATATTCAGTTGGTGCTTAAAACACTTAAAGTGCCCGTTAAATTAACCGGTACAACTTCAGAGTGGGTATCAGGAACTGCAAGTGATTCTATCCTGGTTCATTTATCTGCTAAATATTCTGAGGAATCATTAAAGCGCGGAATTGTTCCTGACTTAACGGGTATGTCGGCAAGAGATGCATTATATCTGCTTGAGAATAATGGTATGCAGGTGAAAATAATTGGAAGTAACAAAGAGCGCCCTTACGAATGGAGTGGTGCAATCATAAAACAGTCTATAGATGCAGGAACAGCATTTACCAAAGGAGTACAAATAATACTAGAACTGATTTAACGAAGAGATAGAAATGAAATTGTTAAAAGATATACTATATAAAGTTGGATTAGTTGAGGTGATTAGTTCTACAAATATTGCAATTACTGCAGTAAGCTTTGATTCCAGGAAGATTGAAAAAGACAGTTTGTTTGTGGCAGTTAAAGGAACACAGAGTGATGGACATAAATACATTGAAGATACTATAGCAAAAGGTGCCATTGCTGTTTTATGTGAAGCGTTACCACTGATAATTAATGATAAAGTTACTTACATAAAAGTAAATAATTCTGCTCTTGCCCTTGGTATTGTGGCAGCAAACTTTTATGATAATCCTTCTGAAAAGATAGATTTAGTAGGTGTTACAGGAACAAACGGAAAAACAACTACAGTAACATTATTGTTTAACCTTTTCAGAAAACTGGGATATAAGGCAGGTTTATTATCAACAGTGCAAAACAAAATTAATAATGATACTATTCCTTCAACACACACAACACCAGATGCAATAGAACTCAATGCCTTACTTCGTCAGATGTTGGATAGCGGATGTACACACTGCTTTATGGAAGTGAGTTCTCATGCTGTTGTTCAAAATCGTATTGCCGGAATTCACTTTACCGGTGGAGTCTTCACAAATATTACACACGATCATCTTGATTACCACAGAACATTTGATGAATATATAAAGGCTAAAAAGGGGTTCTTTGATATGTTAGGAGCGGATGCTTTTGCTTTAGTAAATAAAGATGATCCGAATGGTCTGGTGATGATCCAAAATACCAAAGCAACCAAAAAAACGTACTCACTTCGCACTATGGCCGATTTCCGCTGTAAAGTGGTAGAAAATCAATTTAACGGATTGCTTTTAAATATTGACAATAACGATGTCTGGAGTAAGCTTATCGGAAATTTTAATGCTTATAACCTTTTGGCTGTGTACGCTACAGCTATCTTGTTAAAAGAGGATAAAACAAATGTACTTACTACGCTGAGTACTTTAAATGCAGTAGAAGGGCGCTTTCAATATGTACGTACTGACAATGGTATTGTTGGTATTGTTGACTATGCACATACCCCGGATGCATTGATGAATGTGCTTAAAACCATAAATGATATACGAACCGGTAATGAACATGTGATTACTGTTGTTGGATGCGGTGGAGACCGTGATTCTGCAAAACGCCCTGTTATGGCAAAAATAGCCTGCGACATGAGTAATAAGGTGATTCTTACATCTGACAATCCGAGGAGCGAAGACCCGGATACTATTATTAAACAGATGCAGCAGGGAGTGGATGCTGTAAATTATAAAAAAACAATTTCCATTACAAACAGGAGTGAAGCAATTAAAACAGCTTGTTCTATTGCAAAACCGGGAGATATAATACTTGTTGCCGGTAAAGGACATGAAAAATATCAGGAAATAAAAGGGATAAAGCATCCATTTGATGATATGCTGGTGTTAAAGGAAAATTTAAAATTATTCGAAAAATAAATGTTTTACTATCTGTTTCAATTTTTAGATAAGCAGCTTAATTTCCCCGGAGCAGGGGTGTTTCAATACATATCCTTCCGTGCAGCAATGGCATTGATAGTATCATTAATCATATCGATGGTATTTGGGAAACGTATTATCAATGTTTTACATAAAAAACAGGTAGGTGAAACAGTTCGTGATTTGGGTTTGGAAGGCCAGTTGCAGAAGAAAGGTACTCCCACAATGGGCGGTTTGATTATACTTTCCGCAATCATTGTTCCAACACTGTTATTTGCAAAGCTTCATAATGTTTATATTCTTTTAATGCTTTTGTCTACGGTATGGCTCGGTGCAATAGGCTTTTTAGATGACTATATAAAAGTTTTTAAAAAAGATAAGGAAGGGCTTGCAGGCAGATTCAAGGTGATGGGGCAGATTGGTATAGGGCTTATTGTTGGTATTACATTGTATTTTCATAATGATGTGGTAGTTCGTGAACGTGTACACAGCAGTGGTAAAAGTGCTTATACTATAGAAATGGTAAACGATGCCGACCAGGTTGCAGCACGTATGCCTGAATATTCATCGGCAGATACAAAATCAATGAAAACCACTATCCCCTTTGTAAAAAACAATGAATTTGATTATTCGTGGCTGCTTGCATTTTTAGGCGATGGCTATCAGAAATGGGCATGGCTAATTTTTATTCCTATTGTTATCATTATTGTTACTGCCGTTTCTAATGGTGCAAATATAACCGATGGTATTGATGGATTGGCTACAGGAACATCTGCTATCATTGGTGTTACTCTTGGAATATTGGCCTATGTTTCGGGTAACCGCGTATTTGCAGATTATCTGAATATCATGTATCTACCTAATTCTGGTGAGTTAGTAATTTATATCGCAGCGTTTGTGGGAGCCTGTGTTGGCTTTTTGTGGTATAATTCATTTCCTGCCCAAGTGTTTATGGGTGATACGGGTAGTCTTGCATTGGGAGGTATAATTGCTGTTTTTGCAATAGCCATTCGTAAAGAGCTCCTTATCCCTATTCTGTGTGGTGTTTTTCTTGTTGAGAATTTATCGGTGATATTACAGGTATATGTCTTCAAACGCAGAAAGAAAAAGTATGGAATTGAGTATGCAAGAGAGCACCGTTTTTTAAAAATGGCACCGTTACATCATCATTATCAAAAATTGGGAATGCATGAATCAAAAATTGTTTCACGATTCTGGATTATTGGAATTATGCTGGCGGTGCTGGCTATTGTAACGTTGAAGCTGAGGTAACACATCTCCGGCTCTCCCCGCAGGGGAGAGGGTAGGATGTGAAAAGACAAAATAACCTATGAAGGGCGAACAAAATAATACCAATACACAAACGCTCTCCCCACAGGGGAGAGCTGGAGAGGGGTGTCGTCTTGTTGTCTTAGGCGGAGGTGAAAGCGGGGTTGGTACTGCGGTATTAGCTTATAAAAAAGGCTTTGATGTATTTCTGTCGGATAAAGGAAAAATAAAAGATAAGTATAAAGAAGTTCTTTCAAAATATAAGATAAAGTGGGAAGAGGGTAAACATACAGAAGCATTGATTTTAAATGCTGATGAAGTAGTTAAAAGTCCTGGTATCCCTGATAAAGTCGAGCTGATAAAGGCTTTACATAAAAAAAATATTCCTGTGATTTCTGAGATAGAATTTGCAGGAAGATACACAAAGGCAAAAAAAATATGTGTAACAGGAAGTAATGGAAAAACAACAACAACGCTGCTTATTCATCATATATTAAAAAAAGCTGGTCTTCATGTAGCGCTTGGAGGTAATGTGGGAAAAAGTTTTGCAATGCTGATAGCTGAAAATGCTTGTAAGCCCGGACAAAAAGATTTTGACTATTACGTGTTAGAGCTAAGTAGTTTTCAGTTAGACGGAATGTTTGATTTTAGGGCCGATATAGCAATATTGCTAAACATTACTCCGGATCACCTGGATAGATATGGTTATGAGATACAAAATTATATTGATTCAAAATTCAGGATTATACAAAATCAAACAGAGAATGATGCATTTATATACTGCATGGACGATGAGGTAATTGAAAAAGAATTAAAAAAACGAATAATACGGGCAAGGCAATACCCTTTCTCGATTAAACAAAAAGTAGAAAATGGAGCATACCTAAATGAAAATAATCAACTAATAATAAACCTAAACAATACAAATCCATTATTTATGACAATCCAAGAACTTGCGCTACAAGGTAAACACAACATTTACAATTCAATGGCAGCAGCCGTTTCTGCTAAATTAGTAGATATTAGAAAAGAAACCATTCGTGAAAGTTTATCTGACTTTCATAACATTGCCCACCGTTTAGAGATAGTTGGAAATGTACATGGTATAGAGTTTATTAATGACTCTAAAGCTACCAATGTAAATTCAACATGGTATGCACTTGAAAGTATGATTAACCCTGTAATACTTATTCTTGGGGGAGTTGATAAAGGAAACGACTATTCAATGCTGAATTCTTTGGTTAAAGAAAAAGTGAAAGCAATTATTTGTTTGGGCTCAGATAATAATAAAATAATTAAGGCATTCAGCGGAATGGTTGGTACTATAATGGAAGCAAAATCTGCTAAAGAAGCTGTAGATCAGGCATACAGAATGGGAAAGAAAGGGGATACTGTTTTATTGTCTCCTGCTTGTGCAAGTTTTGATTTATTTGAAGATTATGAAGATCGTGGAAATCAATTCCGGCAGGCTGTAAGAAGCTTATAAAATATACTGAGCGAATGAGTTTGTAATGGTTAGTGAGCTTGTCGAACTATTGCAAACCCATTCAGTCGAAGTATAGTATTGTCAATAAAATGGAGATAACTAACCAACAGTGATAAATTTATTTAAATATATAAAAGGAGATAAAGTAATATGGACAGTAGTTCTGCTGCTTTCTCTTTTATCTGTTTTGGTTGTGTACAGCTCGGTCATTGCTCTGGCATACCGTTATAAAGGTGGGGATACCGGATCATATCTTATAAAACATGTTTTTATTGTAGGATCAGGAATCTTGCTGATGTATTTTATTCATAAGGTAAAATATTCTTATTTCTCCCGAACATCACAACTTGCAATATTTATAGCAGCACCTTTATTATTATATACTTTGCTAAATGGTGTAAGTGCCGGTGAAGCCAGTCGCTGGCTTGTTATTCCGGGAACATCTTTGACCTTTCAAACGTCAGATTTTGCCAAATTGGCCTTGATAACTTATGTAGCGCGTATGTTATCAATCAAGCAAAATCAGATTAAAGATTTCAAAGCGGCATTTTTGCCTATTGTTATTCCTGTTGGAATTATTTGTGCTCTTATATTACCTGCTAATTTTTCTACTGCAGCATTACTGTTTATGACATGTTTGGTTTTGATGTTTATCGGTAGAATGAATGCAAAACATTTGTTATTACTGATTGGCTCAGGCTTGGTTGTTGGTGGTATAATAATTATTCTGATTTTTAATTTCCCAAATGCAATTCCACGGGGTACTACCTGGAAAGCCCGTATTGAAAATTTTATTAAGGGAGATAGCGAAAGTAACTTTCAGGCTGAACAGGCTAAAATTGCAATTGCTACCGGTGGCCTTATTGGAAAGGGGCCGGGTAATAGTATGCAGCGGAATTTCTTGCCACAAGCATCTTCTGATTTTATTTTTGCTATTCTGATTGAAGAATGGGGACTTATTACAGCTGTTGTTATTGTTTTTTTATACCTCATTTTATTATTTCGTGGCGTACGTCTGGCCAATAAGACAGAGCGGACATTCGGAAGTTTGCTTGCCATAGGTCTAACATTTAGCCTGGTATTTCAGGCAATGGTAAATATGGCTGTTGCAGTGAGTTTGTTTCCAGTTACAGGACAGCCATTGCCATTAGTGAGTATGGGTGGAACATCTATATGGTTTACAAGCATTGCAATAGGAATGATATTAAGTGTAAGTCGTGAAAGTGAAGCTGCATCGGCTATTAAAGAGGGAGGTGTACATGCAACCGCTTAGGATTATAGTAAGTGGAGGAGGAACAGGGGGACATATATTCCCTGCTATTGCTATTGCAAATGCAATTAAAATTTTACGGCCAGATGCCGAATTTTTATTTGTTGGTGCAAAAGGAAAAATGGAAATGGAAAAGGTGCCTGCTGCCGGCTATAAAATAGAAGGCTTATGGATTAGTGGTTTTCAGAGAAAACTAACTTTATCCAATTTAGCTTTTCCTTTTAAACTTATTAGTAGCCTGGTAAAAGCACGGAAGATATTAAATACATTTAAACCTGTGGCTGTTATTGGTACGGGAGGATTTGCAAGCGGCCCCATGCTGCAGGTGGCAGCGAAAAAAGGAATTGTTACATTGATACAGGAACAGAATTCATACCCTGGTATTACTAATAAAATTCTTGCAAAGAGTGTAAATAGAATCTGTGTAGCTTATTCAGGGATGGAAAAATATTTTCCTAAAGAAAAAATTTTACTTACCGGAAATCCTATCCGTCAGGATATAACAAACCTGGAAGGTAAACGTGACAGAGGATTGGAAACTTTTGGTTTGTGTTCAGATAAAAAAACGATTCTGGTAATTGGAGGAAGCCTTGGTGCAAGAACTATTAATGAAAGTATTTTAAAGTCTCTCGAAGTATTTGACAAAAATAATATTCAGCTTGTATGGCAAACCGGAAAAGGGTTTTATGATATCGCCAGACAAGCGATTGCCAAATTTGAAAACAAAGGAATAAAAGCATTTGATTTTATCCAGAAAATGGATTATGCATATGCAGTTGCAGATATAGTAGTTTCCCGGGCCGGTGCCAGCTCAGTTTCTGAATTATGCTTAGTAAAAAAACCAAGTATTCTGGTGCCTTCGCCTAATGTGGCAGAAGATCACCAGACTAAAAATGCAATGGCTCTGGTAACTTATAATGCCACACTTTTGATAAAGGATTCAGAAGCTCGTGAAGCACTTTGTAATGAAATTATATCACTTATAAATGATCCGGAGCAATGCAGTAAATTGTCTGCTAATATTGCAAGACTTGCACTAAAAGACTCTGCAAATGTAATTGCAAATGAAGTATTGAGGTTAATAAATGGCAGAGCAAAATAAATTCTTAAGTAATTTACAATATGTCTATTTCTTAGGCATTGGTGGTATTGGCATGAGTGCATTGGCCCGCTATTTTCATGCTATGGGAAAACAAGTAAGCGGATATGATAAAACCTCTACAAAGCTTACGACTGAGTTGATTGCAGAAGGAATAAATATCCATTTTGAGGACGACCTCAACTGTATTAAATCCGAAATCCGAAATCCGAAATCCGAAATTCTGATAGTTTATACTCCCGCAATTCCAAATGACCATAAAGAATTAAATTATTTCAAAAAGAATAATTTTAATATTAAGAAACGTGCTGAAGTGCTGGGAATGATAACCGATGCTTCATATACAATAGCTGTTGCGGGAACACATGGTAAAACAACAACCTCATCTTTGGTTGCCCATATTTTGAAAACAGCAGGTCTTGATCCTTCTGCATTTTTAGGAGGTATTACTCAAAACTATAATACAAATCTGCTACTAAGTTATAATCTGAAAAACTCCAGGCTCCGATCCCCCGACTCCGAACTAATAGTGGTAGAAGCTGATGAATACGATCGTTCGTTTTTAACATTGCATCCCGAAATAGCTGTAATTACCTCTGTTGATGCTGATCATCTGGATATTTATGGCGATAAAAAATATGTGGAAGAGTCGTATTCTATGTTTGCAGAACAGGTTAAATCTAAACTTGTGTTAAAGAATACTATTGTAAATAAAATTATTTCAAAACAACAGGTAGTTACATACGCTGTAAATGATGCAACAGCAAACTACTCTGCTCAAAATATCAGAATTGAAAATGCAACATATCATTACGAAGTAATAACACCTAATGGAATATTAAAAAATATATCTTTAGGAATACCAGGACTTCATAATGTTGAAAATTCAATTGCTGCAGTAGCCGTGGCATGTTTAATGAATATTTCAGAGGAATATATTCGTGAGGCATTAAAAACATTTTATGGGGTAAAAAGAAGATTTGATTACCATTTGAAAACTGATAAGATGGTATATATTGATGATTATGCACATCATCCGGAAGAACTGAAGGCTTGTATTAATGCCGCAAGGGAGATGTTTCCGGGTAGAAAAATTACAGGAATATTTCAACCCCATTTATATTCACGTACCCGTGATTTTGCTGATGAGTTTGCGAAGAGCCTTGATTTATTGGATGAATGTATACTGTTAGAAATATACCCTGCCCGCGAACAACCAATTGAAGGGGTTAGTTCTAAACTGTTACTCGACAAAATGAAACTTGCAAATAAAAGCATCTGCTCAAAAGACGATTTGGTAAAAGAAGTGAGTAGCCGGGAGCTGCAAGTGCTGTTAACTATGGGAGCCGGAGATATTGATACTTTTATTGAACCGATAAAGAACGAATTAAAAAAAACTATCTCTGTGTAGCTCTGTAAATATCTGTGTGCTCTGTGTTTAATTTTTAACAAGAGTTCATAGAGGAAAAAGAGCCATCACAGAGGGTAGGATACAAATGAAAAAAGTAAAGAAAATAGCACTGATAACCTTATGGTCATTATTAGCAGCAGGCTTGCTGATAAGTATGGGCTTTGTAAACAAAGAGCAGGATTCTTTACTTTGTAAAAGTCTCGATATAAAAGTGAATCAGGATGGTGATTTATATTTTTTAAATAAAATGGATATTGCTGAGCTGATTCATCAACGGGGAGATTCGATTGTAAACCAACCCAAAGCAACAGTAAATATTGTAGCGATAGAAAATGCATTAAATAGCCATGAAAATATTGCGGATGCAAGGGTATACGTTACTATTGATGGAAGGGTAAAGGTAGATGTTAAGCAGCGCAGACCTCTGCTTCGTGTCATTAATACTATTGACGACAGTTATTATATAGATGATGAAGGAAAATTAATGCCTCTTTCAGATAAATATACCACAAGGGTTCTAATAGCAAACGGTAATATTTCTGACTCCTATGTAATGCATTATAAGCGCTCGGTAAAAGATATGGTTAAAGATAATAAAGCAGGAAAAAACAGTATGCTGGATGAATTGTATGCAATGGGTGTATATATTGATGCAAATCCTTTTTGGAAAGCCCAGATTCAGGAGATATACATTAACGAAGATAAAGATATGGAGCTTGTTCCATTGGCAGGTAACCAGAAAATTATATTTGGTGATACTTCGGCAATGGAAGAGAAATTTAATAAACTGTTGATATTTTACCAGCAAGGTTTAAATACAACGGGCTGGTGGGATAAATATTCTATCATAAACCTGAAATTTAAAAATCAAATCGTTTGTACAAAAAAAATATAACACAATGGAACCATCAGAAATTGTAGTAGGACTTGATATCGGAACAACAAAAATTGTAGCAATTGTTGGCCGCAGGAACGAGTTCGGAAAAATTGAAATCCTTGGTATAGGTAAATCCGAATCTTTTGGTGTAGCACGAGGAGTTGTTCAGAATATCGATAAAACAGTGGAAGCAATACGGTCGGCTGTTGCCGAGGCCGAAAACAAATCAGGGGTTGATATTAAAGTAGTAAATGTAGGCATTGCAGGTCAACACATCAAAAGTGTGCAGCACCGCGGTATTAAAACACGTACCAGTGTGGAGGAAGAAATCTCACAAAAAGATATTGATGCATTAATAGATGATATGTTCCGGTTGGTAATGCAGCCGGGCGAAGAGATTATTCACGTGTTGCCTCAGGAATACATTATTGATAGTGAACAAGGAATTAAGAATCCGATAGGCATGTCGGGAATACGTCTGGAAGCCAATTTTCACATTATCACCGGACAAATAGCTGCTGCCCGTAATATTTACAAATGTGTACATAAAGCGGGACTTGAAGTAGCAGAATTGATGTTGGAGCCATTGGCTTCAGCTGAAGCTGTACTAAGTGATGAAGAAAAAGAAGCAGGTGTTGTATTAGTTGATATAGGAGGAGGAACAACAGATGTGGCTATTTTCCAGGATGGCATTATCCGTCATACAGCGGTTATCCCTTTTGGTGGTAATGTGATAACAGAAGATATTAAGGAAGGTTGTACTATTATAAAGAGCCAGGCAGAGTTATTAAAAATAAAATTTGGCTCTGCACTGGCAAGCGAAAATCAGGAAAATGAAATAGTTTCTATTCCCGGGTTAAGAGGCCGCCCGCACAAAGAAATTTCTGTTAAAAATTTGTCTGCCATTATTCAGGCTCGTATGGAAGAAATTATAGAACACGTGTATTACGAAATCAAGAATTCCGGCTACGAAAAAAAATTAATTGCAGGTATTGTAGTTACCGGTGGTGGAGCCCAGTTGAAACATGTTACACAATTAGTTGAATATATTACAGGTATGGATACGCGTATTGGATATCCTAATGAGCATCTGGCTAAAGGAAGTGAAGAAATTACAAGCCCTATGTTTGCTACTGCTGTTGGACTTATTATGAAAGGACTTGAAACACTTGATAAACAAAATAAAAAAACTACAACTTCAACATCTACAATTAAAGGCCATTCAAAAGAAAAATCATCAGGTTTTTTTGATAAGCTGAAAAGTTTTTTTGACGAAGATACAGCACAGCAATAGTACCTGTTCGGTCTATAATACGCCTGGTAATTAACATTGAGTGGTTAGTAACTAATGGCGGCTGTGTAAAAACTACATTAAAAAAAGCATCAATTTTATGCCTTGAAAAAAGGTGAAAGTCTGTAAACACTGAAAATACCAATCATTATAATAAAAAAACAAAATGATGAAATTCGATTTAACCCAGGACAACTCGGCAATTATAAAAGTAATTGGTGTAGGCGGTGGCGGAAGCAACGCTGTTAACCACATGTACAAACAAGGCATCAAAGGTGTTGACTTTTTTGTTTGTAATACTGATCAACAGGCTTTGGACATGAGCCCTGTTCCTGCAAAAATAGTATTGGGCGCAAGTTTAACAAAGGGGCGTGGAGCTGGTTCTTTACCGGAAGTTGGAAAAAATGCAGCAATCGAAACGATTGAAGAGATAAAAACTATTTTAGGAAACAATACCGAAATGGTATTTATTACCGCTGGTTTAGGTGGCGGTACCGGAACCGGTGCAGCACCTATCATTGCAAAAGCTGCTAAAGAATTGGGAGTTTTAACTGTTGGTATTGTTACTATTCCATTTGGGTTTGAAGGTAAAAAAAGAAAGGCACAGGCTGATGCTGGTTTAGAAGCTCTGAAACAAAATGTAGATACATTACTTGTAATCAGTAATGATAAATTACGCGAAATATATGGCAATTTAAAAGTTACTGAAGCATTTGGACATGCAGACGATATTCTGTCAACTGCAGCAAAAGGTATTGCTGATATTATAACCACTACCTTACAAATCAATACAGATATCAATGACGTTAAAACAGTAATGAAAGATAGCGGTGTTGCAATCATGGGTTCTGCTTTAGCATCTGGTGAAAGTCGTGCATTACGTGCCGTTGAACAAGCTATGTCTTCTCCATTATTAAATGATAGTGATATAAGAGGTGCCCGCTATGTATTGGTAAATATTACCTGTGGTGAAGATGAAATCACAATGGATGAACTGGGTGAAATTACAGATTATATACAAGATGCAGCAGGTATGACTGCTGAAGTAATTAAAGGTTATGGTGTTGACCTTTCATTGGGTGATAAAGTAAGTGTAACTATCATTGCTACAGGATTTGATGCTAAAGGCAGTGTAGGAAGTAAGTTTGAAAAAGCCCCTGAACGTATATTGCATGTTTTAGACGAACCTAAAAAAGTAGAAACCCCTGTTGTTCCAGTGGTAAATACAACTCCTAAAGTGGAACAAATGGTGACTTATGTAAAAGAAACGAAAGAAGAAGTAAAACCTGTTGTAAATGAAGAAAAGGAAGTAACGCCAACCGAGCCTTTCCTGTTCATTAAAAAAGAAGAACCTGTAGCTGAGAAAAAAGAAGAGCAGGTTTCATTTGAATTCGAAATTACTAATGCAACAACAAATACTACTTCAGAAGAAGTGTCTGATACTTCTGTGTGGAATGAAGAGCCATTCCTGAAATCTGAACCAGCGGCAGAAGAAGAAAATCAGAATACAATTGTTGCAAAAGTTCAGAATGAAGAACAACTGAAAAAAGCTCAGGATCGTGTTTCGAGGTTAAAAGAGTTAAATTTTAAACTTTTGAAAACTCCTAATGGCTTATCTGAACTTGAAAACGAGCCGGCCTATAAAAGAAGAAATATAAACTTGGATTCTACTCCTCACTCCTCTGAGTCACAAGTATCACGTTATACTTTATCGGAAGGAGATGACAAAAAAATTGAGATTAAACCAAACAATTCTTTTTTACATGATAACGTAGACTAGGATTAAAGGAATTTAATGTTAAAAAAATGCCTCGCAATTTTGCGGGGCATTTTTTTAACCCTATTTATACTTCGGCTGAGCCCACCGAAGCCTCATTCAATCGAAGTATATTAGTTTTTAAATTCAATTACTTTGCCTTCCTCACACTTGATTGTACGTGAAGGAAATTTATTGAACATCATAATGTCATGTGTAGCAATAATTACAGCACGTCCGCTTTTGCTGATTTCAAGAAGCAGATTCATAATCTCCTCTGATGTTTCAGGATCAAGATTACCTGTGGGTTCATCGGCAAGTATCAGTTCAGGATCATTAAGTAATGCACGTGCAATTGCAATACGCTGTTGCTCACCACCGGATAGCTCATGAGGCATTTTAAACCCTTTGGTGCCCAATCGAACTTTTTCTAATACATCCTGTATGCGTTTCTGCATTTCCTCCTTGTTTTTCCAGCCGGTGGCTTTGAGTACAAAGAGTAGATTTTCATTGATGTTTCTATCTGTTAATAATTGAAAATCCTGGAATATAATACCTAATTTTCTGCGTAAATAGGGAATTTCTTTTCTTTTAATGTTTGTCAGGTTATATCCTGACACGGTTGCTTCACCCTGAACAAGCTCTAATTCAGCATAAAGGGTTTTAAGCAGACTGCTTTTGCCACTTCCGGTTTTGCCGATGAGGTATACAAATTCTCCTTTATCAATATCCAAAGAAACATTGTTGAGCACCATGTTGTGCTTTTGAAATATTGAAACTTTATCTAAGTGGATAATATTATCGAGGGCCATAAAAGATATGCCTGTAAAATTACTTATGAACCGCATTAACAATTGTTTTTTTAATGCAATACTTTCAACACATCTGCGTTAATAACTTTCAAATATCACACATATAAATGCTGCTATCCTTACTAATTTTACGCCTCTTACACATCCATTTGCCTTATGAGCAAACTAAAAACAGTTGCATTAGTAGCAGTGTTTTTCCTCTTTCTGACAAGGGGTGCAGATATTTTTGCACAGAAAACTTCAATACTCATTCATAAAGATGCTGAGTTCAAAAAAGCAATAGAGTTATTTCAAAAAGAAAAATACGGAGCAGCCCAAAAGTGCTTTAACAAAGTAATTGAAGCATATCCGGATTTTCATTCTATCATACGTATCGATGCAGAATTTTATAATGCTGTTTGTGCAATAGAATTATTCAATAAGGATGGGGAATACTATCTAAAACAATTTATAAAAAATCATCCTGAAAGTCCCAAAGTGAAAAATGCCTATTTCTATTTAGGAAAGTATAACTATACAAAGAAAAAATATAAGGAAGCAAATGAATGGTTTGATAGTGTGGATATCTATGAACTCACTACTGAAGAACTTGCTGAATTTTATTTTAAACGTGGATACAGTTATTTCTCAACTGATAAATATGGCCCTGCCAAAAAGGACTTTTATGAGATTAAGGATGTAGATAATAAGTATGCTGCATCTGCAAAATACTACTACGCCCACATTTTATACAATGAGAAAAACTATGAGTCAGCTTTGAAAGATTTTCTGAAGCTTCAATACAATGAAACATTTAAACCTGTTGTTCCTTTTTACATTGCTCAATTGTATTATTTACAGGGGAAATACGATGATGTGATAGTTTATGCACCTGCATTGCTTGATTCCGTTAGTTCCAAACGTGCCCCTGAAATAGCACGTATCATTGGAGAATCTTATTATCATACCGGACGCTTTAAGGAAGCAATACCTTATTTGAAAAAATATGAAACGGCCATTGGATCCTTACCTCGCAAGGATAATTACCAGTTGGGATACGCTTATTATAAAATAAAAGACTATGCTAACGCACTTAACTATTTTATAAATGTTACCTCTGTTGACAATGATTCACTTGCTCAGAACGCTTATTATCATATAGGAGATTGTTATTTAAAAGCAGGTAATAAACAAAATGCACGTAATGCCTTTGGCGAGGCAGCAAGACCTGATTTTGACAAGGCAATACAGGAAGATGCTTTGTTTATTTATGCAAAATTATGTTATGAGCTGGCGTATAACCCATATAGCGAAACAATTAAAGCATTCCAGAAATATATAAAAACTTATCCGAATGCCGCACGTGTTGATGAAGCCTATACCTATCTGGTGAATGTATTTTTAACATCTAAAAATTATAAAGAAGCACTCGAATCTATTGAAAATATTAAAATGCTTACACCCGATCTGGAGCAAATACATCAGAAAGTTGCTTATTACAGAAGTATTGAATTGTTTAATAACTCACAGTTTGCAGAAGCCCTCGACCATTTTAATAAGGCTTTAATTTATAAATCGGATAAAGAAATTACTGCTCTGGCATTATACTGGACTGGTGAATGTTATTACCGTGAAAAACAATATCAGAGTGCTGTTTACAGTTATCTGGCTTATACCGAAGAACCTGGCGCTATTGAAGCATTAGATTATAGCGATGTAAATTATAATATTGGCTATTGTTTCTTCAAACAAAAAGATTATCCAAATAGTAACTTGTGGTTTCGCAAGTTTGTTACATTTAAACCCCACGCAAATGCTCAAAAAATAAACGATGCATACAATCGTATTGGTGATGGTTACTTCATGATCCGTGATTTTATCAATGCCGCAGATTATTATGAGGAATCATATAAGCTAAAACTTGTAGATGCTGATTATGCATTATTTCAAAAAGCTTTGTCCAATGGTGTTCAAAAAAAATATACTTCCAAAATATCCGATTTATTGATATTTATTCAGGAGTACCCAAAATCACCCTACATCCAAAAAGCGAAATTTGAACTTGCACAAACCTATATGGCAGATAATCAGAATCAACTTGCTTTATCTGTTTTTAAAAAATTTATTGATGAAAATCCCGGCAGTGTTTATGTAAATATGTGCCTTAGTAAAATAGGTTTAATATATTATAATGATAAGGAAGATGATAAAGCATTAGAGTATTTTGACAAATTAATAAAAAGAGACCGTAAATCACCCGAAGCTATTGAGGCAATTAATGTTGTGAAATCAATATACACTGCAAAAGGAAACATTCAGGGAATGGAGGAATATCTTGCTTCCATTGGAGCATCTATACCTCAGGTGGCATTAGATTCTCTTGCCTATGGAGTGGGCAAAACACATTATATGGAACAGGATTGTAAAAATGTTGTGACAGATTTTGAAAAATATATACAACGCTTTCCTGACGGAATATTTATTGTAAATGCCAATTTTTATAAAGCAGAATGTGAGCAGAAGCTTGAAAATACAGATGCTGCATTGGTGGGGTATACTTTTGTTATCAATAAAAGCAGAAATCAGTTTACAGAACAGGCATTGTATCAGGCTTCTGACATCTTATATAAAAAACAAAACTACTTACAGGCTCTCGATTATTACAAACAATTAGCACAACAGGCTGAAAATCTTGAAAATACTACAAGTGCGGCAATTGGTCTAATGCGTTGCAGTTACCAGTTAAAAAATTATGCCGAAGCAATTGGTTATGCTAACATTGTTTTAGGACTTGAGAAATCAAGTAATGAGTTAATACATGAATCTCATTATATTGTTGCACAATCAATGTTTGCCACTCAAAAATATGATGATGCAATGGCCGAATTTAGGGTAGTGGCCAACACTGCAAAAAATGAATTGGGCGCAGAAGCTTTATATAATATAGCCTATATTCAATATCTTAAAATGAATTATAACGAAACTGAGAAAAGTATTTTCGACTTTATTAACAGCGATGGAGATTATCCATATTGGGTTACCAAAGCACTCATTTTGCTGGCTGATAATTATGTTGCATTAAATGATAATTTTCAGGCAAAAACTACTTTAAAATCTATAATCACAGATTCTGATATCCCTGAATTAATAAAAATAGCTCAGGAAAAAACGGATAAAATAACTGCGGAAGAGAATGCAAAATTAGTTAAACCTCAAACAGAACCAGTGCAATTAAAGTTTGAAGGCGATACCATAGAACAGAAAAAATTGTTTACTGAACCTAAGTAAAAAATAATAATTAAATGAAAAAGTTAATTGTCACGTCAATGCTATTTTTTTCCCCATGTCTGTTGGTTTTCACAGGTATGGCTTGCATGCCGGGAACAATTCTGCTGGCACAAAGTAGCCTCGATTCTATGACAATTATAAACGTTGGTGAATACAAACCAACAATAATGGATGCTAACAAAATAAGCGATAATCCATCATTTAGCGATTCAACTAAAAAGCTTCCGGTATCGGGCTATGCAATAAACTCAAAAAAAATAATTACAGGTTTTGATGTGGAACCCATTCAACCGGCACAGATGGTTGGTGAACCCTTAACAAAATTATACAATGCACTTGTAAAATTAGGTATGGGTACATATACCACTCCTTACGGTGAATTATGGTTTAACAGTTTACGCTCAAAAACTTCTTCATACGGTGTGCGATTGAAACATTTATCTTCTTCTGCTACCCTCAAAAATTATGGGTATGCAGGATATAGTGATAATGAAATAAACATATATGGAAAGCAATTTCTGAAAGAATATTCTTTAACCGGTAATCTTGATTATGTACGTAATGTAGTGCATTTTTATGGATACGATGCCTCATTGTACACTAAAAGCAAGGATACAACACGTCAGCGTTTTAACCTGTTCTCCGGTAATGTTGGTTTGGTAAGTCATTACAATGATGCAAAGCGGATCAATCATGATGTAAAACTGTATTACTATAATCTTGCAGATAAATACGGTGCTTCTGAAAACAATGTAAAAGCAACAGGAGCTCTGCAAACAGCTATAAGCAATGAAATACTAAAGATAAATGCCGGGGTTGATTTCTATAACTATAAAACACAATATGATACAATTAATAATACCATTATTACTTTAAACCCTAATTTTATTGCCACGGGCGAAAAATATCGCATAAACCTTGGAGTTATTGCTGCTATGGATGTATTTATACAATCAAAATTTTATTTTTATCCGAATCTTGATTTAAGTTATAATGTGATTGATGATATTATTATTCCTTATGCCGGAATAACCGGAGAATTACAAAAAAACAGTTTTAAATCATTCACTGACCACAATCCATTTGTGCTATCATCACTTCCAATGCAAAATACAAACAAAAAATATGAATTCTTTGGAGGTATCAGAGGAACATTATCTTCTACCACGGCATTTAATGCCAGAGCTTCATACGCTAATGTCAGCAATATGCCACTTTTTGTAAACGATACAACAGAGCTGCTACAGAATAAATTTAATGTTATCTATGACGATGCTTCACTGCTAAATATACGCGGTGAAGTATCCTATCAGCAACGCGAAAAATTACGTATCAGCCTCAGAGGGGAATATTTTAATTATAAAATGAAAAACGAATTGAGAGCATGGTATATTCCACAGGTACAAATTACTCTTGCTGCAAATTACAATTTGCAGGATAAAATTGTTGTTAAGGCCGACCTCTTTTATATAGATAACCAGTTTGCCAAAACCTATGCAGCAGATACTATAAACAGTACAGGAAAAAAAGTTGTGTCAAAACAGTTAAAAGGCATATTTGATGCTAATATTGGAGCCGAATACCGTTATACCAAACGGCTTGGTTTCTTTATCAGTTTTAATAACATTGCTAATTTCCGTTATTATCGTTGGAGTAATTATCCAACCCAAAGATTTAGTTTAATGGGTGGATTAAGTTATTCATTCTAAACCTGGTTGGCACAAATTTTATAATCGATATAACAGAAGAATCATTTTCAAGTTATCAATTAATTTATATTTTTGTTTATTAATCAGTTAACCAAATTTTTCAAAAAACCTAAAAAAACAATACACATGAAAAAAAAATTACTACTTTTTACTACCGTTATCACTTCATTTGCTGCTAATGCACAAATTACACTGGCAGACATGCCGGTTGCAGGAGAAACCTATGTTATGGCAAACGACACAACTACTGTTAGTTCCTACGGTGGTTCAGGAACAGGTCAAACATGGAACTTCTCTGGTTGGTTGAACCAGAAAGCAGATACTAACGCATTTGTTAATGCCTCTTCACTTCCCGGTTACTCCGATTTTCCGACATCAAATTTAGGAATGGCGATAGACAGCGTGTCTCAATTTATGAAAACAGCTTCAACACAGGTGGAAATATTAGGTGTCTATGGCAGTTTAGGGTTTGGGCCAATGGCTTTGGAATTTATACCTGCACAGAAATTCATAACATTCCCTTCAAATTACCAAACTGCTTTTAACGGGAACTCCGGCTTTACAATACAATATGATCCTAACCAGATGGGGGTAGACTCTGTTAAGTTAATCCATGCGATAATATACTCAAGTATTTTTGATGCTTCTGGCACCATTACAACCCCGGCTTATTCAAATGTGAGTGCCTTACGTCAAAAATATACCGAGATGACTGTGGATTCAATGTATATAAAACTAACCGGGGGAGGCTGGATGATGCCTGGTCCCCCAACTATTGATACAACCATCAGCTACAGATGGTGGTCAAATGCCCATAAATTCACTGTGGCAGAAATTATAACAAGCGGTAACGACAGTATTGAAAATGCCAGCTACCTTGTAACTACATTGGTAGGGGTGAATGAAGTAGCAGCTTCCAAAAATCAGGTTCAGGTGTTCCCAAATCCTGCTTCGGATAAAATTACCGTAACGGGTGTATCTGATGCTTCTTACTTATTTATTTTTGATGAAAATGGTAAATTGGTAGAACGTAACACATTAAAGAAAAATAATACAAGCATCAATGTGACCCCATACAATAATGGAGTCTATTTCTATAATATTATCCCACTAAATGGAGGTTCTGTTACCAAAGGGAAATTTGTTGTAACAAAATAATAATGTCAGCCGAAATATAAAAAATGTACCCTGATCGTTTCAAATCAGGGTATATTTTTATTTACGATTCGTAATTAATTTAAACTGAGAGTAAAAATGAAAAAATCATTTTTGGCCTTTGCCATTTTACTTAGCGCATGTGTTACCTGTATTCAGGGATGCAGCAGTGCTTCTAATGAAAAAAAACAAGAACAAACAGAAGAAAAAGCGGTTTACCAATGCCCAATGGACTGTGAAAAAGGTAAAACCCATGATAAAGCCGGTCAATGTCCTGTTTGTGGTATGGATTTGGAAAAAGCACCTGTAAAGTCATGATTGTTTTCCTTTCATAACCCCCCCCCTTTTTTCTGTAGTTTTTATAGTAAAATTTTCAAA